>USLE01000392.1 GCA_900555465.1 uncultured Butyricicoccus sp. | reverse complement strand
TCATCACGAACATTTTGCAGCACCCGGCGTTCCAGGCGGGCAAGTGCCACACCAAGTTTATCGACGAAACGCCCGAGCTGTTTGACTTTGAGGAGGGCAAGGACCGCGCAACCAAGGTGCTGCGCTACATCGCGGAGATACAGGTCGCAAACCCCTCCGCCGAGCGCGCGCAGTACGACGCGCCGCGCTTCCCGCCTTATGAAAATGCGCCCCCGAAGTGCGAGGGGCTCAAGCAGCTGCTCGACCGCGAGGGGCCGGAGGCGGTCAAGAACTATGTGCTAAGCGAAAAGCGCCTGCTGATTACGGACACCACCATGCGCGACGCGCACCAGTCCCTGCTCGCGACCCGCATGCGCACCCGCGACATGGTCGGCGCGGCGAGCGGCACGGCAGAGATCCTGAATAACTGCTTCTCGCTCGAGTGCTGGGGCGGCGCGACGTTCGACACGGCCTACCGCTTCCTGCACGAATCCCCGTGGGAGCGTCTCGAGCTGCTGCGCGAGAAGATCCCGAACATCCCGCTCCAGATGCTGCTGCGCGGCTCCAGCCTTGTGGGCTATTCCAACTACCCGGACAATCTGGTGCGCGCCTTTGTCAAGGAGGCCGCCAGGACCGGTATCGACGTGTTCCGCGTGTTCGACTCGCTCAACTGGCTGCCTGGCATGGAGATCGCGATGGACGAGGTGCTGAATCAGGGCAAGCTGTGCGAGGCCGCGATCTGCTACACGGGCGACATCCTCGACCCCAAGCGGGACAAGTATACGCTGAACTACTATGTGAACCTCGCTAAGGAGATCGAAAAGCGCGGCGCGCATATCCTGTGCATCAAGGATATGTCCGGTCTTCTCAAGCCCTACGCGGCCAAGAAGCTGGTCACCGCGCTCAAAAACGAGGTCGGCCTGCCCATCCACCTGCATACGCACGACACCTCGGGCAACCAGGTGGCGGCGCTGCTGCTTGCGGCCGAGGCGGGCGTGGATATCGTGGACACGGCGATCGACTCGCTCTCCTCCATGACCAGCCAGCCGTCCATGAACGCAGTTGTCGCTGCGCTGCACGGGCAGGAGCGCGACACCGGCCTCGACCCGGATAAGCTGCAGCGCTTAAGCGACTACTGGGCGGACGTGCGCCTGCGCTACGAATCTTTTGACGGCGGCCTCAAGGCGCCCTCGACCGACATTTACCGCTACGAGATGCCCGGCGGCCACTACACGAACCTGCAGTCGCAGGTCGAGGCGCTCGGCCTTGGCAGCCAGTTCGAGGATGTGCGCGAGATGTACAAGCAGGTCAACACCATGCTGGGCGACATCGTCAAAGTTACCCCATCCTCCAAGATGGTGGGCGACTTGGCGATCTTCATGGTGCAGAACCGCCTGACGCCCGAGAACATTCTCGAAAAGGGCGAGGCGCTGACCTTCCCGGACTCCGTGGTGTCCTACTTCAAGGGCATGATGGGCCAGCCCGAGGGCGGCTTCCCGCCTGAGCTGCAAAAGCTGGTGCTCAAGGGCGAGGAGCCGATCACCTGCCGTCCGGGGTCGCTGCTCGAGCCGGTGGACTTTGACGCGGCGCGCAAGACGGTGGAGCAGTTCCAGCCGGGCGCGAAGGACCGCACCGTGCTCTCGTGGTGCCTGTACCCCAAGGTGGTGGAGGAGTACTGCCGCCACCGCAAGGAATACGGCTATATGTCCCGCATGGGCAGCCATGTGTTCTTCAACGGCATGGCGCTGGGCGAGACCAACCAGATCAATATCGAAGACGGCAAGACGCTTGTGGTCAAGTACCTCGGCCTTGGCGACCGCAACGAGGACGGCACGCGCACCGTGCTGTTTGAACTCAACGGCATGCGCCGCGAGGTAGCCGTGCCCGACCCGCAGGCGCCCGAGCTGTACGACCACGTTGAACTGGCCGACCCGACCGACAAGGCGCAGACCGGTGCGCCCATGCCGGGTATGGTGTCCCGCGTGCTGGTGCACGAGGGCGACATGGTCGAGGAGAACCAGGTGCTGCT
>USLE01000391.1 GCA_900555465.1 uncultured Butyricicoccus sp. | reverse complement strand
GCACGGGCAACTGCCTCGAGAACCTCGCGGGTATGCAGGACGGTACGATGAACCTGTCCCGCCAGCGCGAAATGATGAAGTGACTTCGTTTGCAGGCGCGCCTGCAAGCGAGCGTGTGACGTGCCGCGCAGGGGCGTGGAGGCAGCGCATTTCCGAACATCCCTGCATCGGCACCCAAACACCCGCCGCAAGACGGGTGTTTTTGATGGGAGGCTGAACGATATGGGCCTGTTTGATTGGAACCGGGACGACACCAGAGAAGAGCGGCCGGAGCCCAATCCGCTGTATCAGTCGCAGGAGGCGTATGAAGCACGCCGCCGGGCCTTTGAGGCGTACAAGCCGATCCGTCTGCACGAAGCAGAGGGCGGCGCGTGGTGGCTTGCGGCGGCGGACGGCGCGGTGATGCTGTTCCCGCTGCACGAGCGGAACGGTACGCCGAAGGAAACGCTGGACGCCGCGTGCGAGATCCGCATCCCGCTGGAACAGGCGGATGTGCGCCGGATCGAGGAGGCGCGCACGCCCATCCGCACGGAGGGCATTTTCGCAGTCTACGAAAAGCCGGAAGTGCGCATCGGGCTGAACGTGCCCGGGCATGGGCGCATGGCTTTGACCGCCGATCAGACCGAGCGCGCGATCCCGTACCTGATGGAGTGCGGGCTTGCCCGCTTCCGCGCCGTGTATGACCTTGTGGACTGCACGGGGCCGGTGTTTGATATCCGGTGCAGTCAGGGCGGCGAGCTGTTCCCAAAGGGATATACATCGATGCAGGTGTTCCGCGATGCGGACGACCTGATTTTTGTACATAACAAGCGCAATATCTACGGCGGCGGGGAGAAAACGGTCGCGATTGGCCGCCTGCCGGCAGCAGCGGTGCGGTTTTACCGGCTGTGCGGCGGCGTGCGCACCGAGACGCGCGTCTCCGGCGGCGGGGTGAGCATTGACCGGAGCGCGGTGTTCTGGGGCGATTTCCGGCATATGTTTTCTTTGAACGCCCATGCGGATATGATGGAGGACGCGATTTCTACAACGCCGATCCGGACAGAGCAAGTCGAGCACGATGAGCGCTATGTCGAGCTGTGCATCCGTATGGACGGCAAGACCTATGACCTGCAGTTTTCGCCGGACAGCCTTGCGGCGTTTGACGCGATGGTGCCGGAAAAGGACTTTGACGAAGCGGCGCTGTCCGACCGCCAGCCGACACCGGCCGAGCAGATCGCTGTTCTGGCGGATTTATGCGAAAAAGGCTGGGTGAGCCGCGCGGAGTTTGAACAGGCGAAAGCCCGGCTGCTCGCGCAGATTTGAGGAGGACCATGACCGAACAGGAAAAATACATGAAGGCTGCGCTGCGTCTGGCGCATAAGGCGGCGGATGAGGGCGAGGTACCCGTCGGCGCGGTGGTCGTGTGCGAGGGGAAGATCGTCGGCCGCGGCCGCAACCGGCGCGAGACCAAAAAGGACGCGCTGCACCATGCGGAGATCGAGGCGATCGGCAAGGCGTGCAAAAAGCTGGGTGGCTGGCGGCTGCACAAGTGCGATCTGTATGTGACGCTCGAGCCCTGCCCGATGTGCGCGGGCGCGATCATCAATTCCCGCATCAAAACCGTGTACTACGGCGCGCCCGACCCCAAGGCCGGCTCCTGCGGTACACTGGTCAACCTGTTCGAGCTGCCCTATAACCACAAGCCTGCGGTCGTCTCCGGTGTGATGGAGGAGGAATGCGCCGCGGTGCTGCGCGATTTCTTCCGTGCCCTGCGGCAGAGGCGCAAGGAGGAGCGAAAACAGCGGGCGGCACAGCCCGCAGACGGGCAGCAAAGCTGATACAGGTGAAAACAGACGCCCTGCGCCGTTTCCGGACATCCGGCACGGGCGTTTGACATAGATAGTAAGCTGAAAAACAAGGGGTAAGAAAGCAATGCAAAGAGAAAGACTCGGCTCGCGCCTTGGCTTCATCCTGCTTTCCGCGGGATGTGCGATCGGCGTGGGCAACGTATGGAAGTTCCCGTGGCTGGTAGGCCAGTAT
>USLE01000390.1 GCA_900555465.1 uncultured Butyricicoccus sp. | reverse complement strand
CGTCGTACAGCACGTCGTACAGCCGCTCAAGCCGCAGGGTCTGCTGCTCGGACAGGCGGCAGACCGGCGCAGCATCCTCGGGGATGAGCGTGTTCTCGCGCAGGCCGGGCACCGACAGCCCGCCGAGCGCAAGGCTCGAGGTCGCGACCGGCCGGTCCGGGCCGGAGGGCTCGTCGTGCACCACGCGGCTGTTGAAGACGAACAGGTCGCCGCGACGCGCGTCATACGGCGTGCCGCCGACAAAATACCGGCTCTCTCCCCCGCGCACGAGCACGATCTCAACCAGATCGTCGTGCGCGTGCATGACGCGCGGGTGGGCGGAGGCCTTTTCGTCCGTCCGGCTGACCGAAAACAGCCGCGGCGGCCGGGTCAGGCCGAACGGCGCCTCGTATTCCTTTTTGACAAAGCACTGGATCATGCGCAGCCGCCCCTCCGGTTCCAAAAACTGTGGTTTTATGGTAGCATAAACGCCCCGAGCGGTCAAGCGGCGCGCGGAATCCGTATGTTTACAAAAAATTTGTTTGTTTCCCCGCGCAACTGTGTTATAATATGTCTGTTATGAAAAAAATGGGTGCATTGTCCCCATCGAAAGGCTGATTGATCCAATGGCTAATTTTTTCACCAAGCTTTTCGGCTCGCATTCCTCGCATGAGCTGAAAAAGATTTACCCCATTGCGGATAAAGTGGACGCGCTCGAAGAGCAGTACAAAAAGCTCACGGACGCCGAGCTGCGCGCCAAGACCGACGAGTTCAAGGCGCGCTACCAGAACGGCGAGTCGCTCGACGACCTGCTGCCCGAGGCCTTCGCGACCTGCCGCGAGGCGGCGTGGCGCGTGCTGGGCATGCGGCATTACCGCGTGCAGGTGATCGGCGGCATCGTGCTGCATCAGGGCCGCATCGCGGAGATGAAGACCGGCGAAGGCAAGACGCTGGTCGCGACCCTGCCCGCGTATCTGAACGCACTGACCGGCAAGGGCGTGCACATTGTAACCGTCAACGATTACCTCGCCAAGCGCGACTCCGAGTGGATGGGTAAGGTCTACCGCTTCCTCGGCCTGACCGTCGGCCTCGTGATCCACGAGGTCGAGCCGGCCAGGCGCAAGGCCATGTACGAGGCGGATATCACCTACGGCACGAACAACGAGTTCGGCTTTGACTACCTGCGCGACAACATGGCGATCTACAAGCAGTCGATGGTGCAGCGCGGCCATGCGTTCGCCATCGTCGACGAGGTCGACTCCATCCTGATCGACGAGGCGCGCACCCCGCTGATCATCTCGGGTCAGGGCGAGCAGTCCTCCCAGCTGTATGAGATGGCCGACCGCTTTGCCGCGGGCCTCAAGTGCCTGCGCGTCAAGGAGGTCGACGCCAAGGAGGAGCAGGACGACATCGACGCGGACTACATCGTCGATGAAAAGGCCCGCACCGCGACCCTGACCCCCAAGGGGCAGGCGCATGCGGAGCAGTATTTCCGTATCGAGAACCTGTCCGACCCGGCGAACACCACCCTGCAGCACCACATCAATCAGGCCATCAAAGCGCGCGGCGTCATGCAGCGCGACGTGGACTATGTGGTGCGCGACGGGCAGATCATCATTGTCGACGAGTTCACCGGCCGCCTGATGTTCGGCCGCCGCTATAACGAGGGCCTGCATCAGGCCATCGAGGCCAAGGAAGGCGTCAAGGTGCAGCACGAGAGCAAGACCCTCGCCACCATCACCTTCCAGAACTATTTCCGCCTGTACGGCAAGCTGTCCGGCATGACCGGTACTGCGCTGACCGAGGAGGAGGAGTTCCGCCACACCTACAAGCTGGACGTCATCGAGATCCCGACCAACAAGCCGATCGCCCGTAAGGACAACCCGGACGCGGTCTACAAAAACGAGCGCGGCAAGATCCATGCGGTCATCGCCCGCATCGAGGCCTGCCACGCCAAGGGCCAGCCGATCCTGGTCGGCACGGTGTCGATCGAAAAGTCCGAGGAACTGTCGAAAATCCTCAAGGCCAAGGGCATCAAAC
>USLE01000389.1 GCA_900555465.1 uncultured Butyricicoccus sp. | reverse complement strand
GGTATAGGTCGGCCGGCCGTGGAACTCGGTGATACCGTTGTCGCAGATCAGGGCGGAGATAAGCCCCGCCGCCTTCGCCTTTTGGTCGATCGCAAGCAGTTCTTCCTCGGAGTACACATACAGGCACACCTTGGCAACGCCGCGCGCGAACCATTCACTGAGCGGCGTCGCGGGCTTGTCCGAGGGCGTCAGCACGATGCCGCCGTTTTCCGCGTGCACCTCTGCAAGCCGCCCTTCGTGCTCGAGTGCAGCGAGCACCGCGGTCACGCAGGCATGCCCGGCCTGCGCCGCGATCTTGCCCTTGCGCATTTTAAGGTCGCGCCGCACGACGATCATCTGCTTGGGCTTATCCATTGCCGCGCCTCCCCCAATCACTCGACCGTGTTGGTCAGCTTGCCGATGCCCTTGATCTCACAGGTGACGACGTCGCCCTTTTTGAGGAACTTCGGCGGCGTAAAGCCCATGCCCACGCCCGCGGGTGTACCGGTCGCAATGATCGTGCCCGCGCGCAGCGTCATGCCCTGCGACAGCTCGGAGATGATCTCCGCAACCGAGTGCAGCAGGTGGTCGGTATTGCTGTTCTGGCGCAGCTCGCCGTTGACCGTCGAGGAAATGTCGAGCGCCGGCGGGAACGCGATTTCATCCGCCGTCACGATGCACGGACCCATCGGTGCAAAACCGTCGAGCGACTTGCCGAAATACCACTGGTTGTGCTCGGTCTGCAAATTGCGCGCGGAAACGTCGTTGACGATCGTATAGCCGAAGATATAGTTCGGCGCCTCGTTTTCGCTGACCTTTTTGCAGTCCTTACCGATCACCACGCCCAGCTCGACCTCGTAGTCCAGCTCGGTCACGAGGCCCTCGTAGGACGGGATCGGGTCGCCGCTGCCGATGGTCTCATACGCGCGCTTGCTGAAATAGGTCGCCTTTTCCCGGTTCAGCAGGAAGGACTGCTCGTGGAACCGCGCGGACTCGACCGCGTGGTCGGCATAATTGATGCCCAGGCAGATGATATCCTGCTCGGGATGCGGGATGGGCGAGCGCAGGCGCACGCGGTTCAGGCGCAGCGCATTGCCCTCGGTCGCGTTCTCCGCGTCCGCGATGCGGGAAAGCTGGGCCGGAGTGATATGGGTGATCAGGTCGTGCATATTTGCGAACTTGAGGCCGAAAGCCTCCAGCGGCCACAGCATGCCGCGCCAGCCGGCGCACTCCACGCCGATGCGGTCCACGCCGTCGTTGTCGATCTGATAAGTATACAGTTTCATATCGGGTTCACGCTCCTGTAGAAATTATCCCGCTCCATCATAGCACATTCTTCTCAAAATAAAAAGCATTGGTTTGAACTTCTCATCAAAATATGCTATAGTTTTACTATATCATTACAAAATGGAGGCACACAGCATGACCGGCACCTGTGAGGACTGCGTTTACAACGTCTATGACGATGAAATGGATGAATACATCTGCGAAGCCTATCTGGACGAGGACGAGTTCTACCGGCTGCTGCAGCGCGGCGGGGCCTGCCCCTACTACCGCTCGGGGGACGATTACGAGCTGGTGCGCCATCAAAATTAAGGAGCCGATACCATTGACGGAAAAAGAAAAAGCAGCCGCCGGGCTGCTGTATGATGCAAACTATGACCCGCAGCTGATCGAGGAGCGCGCGCAGGCCAAGGACCTGTGTCTGGACTACAACCTGACCCGCAGCAGCCAAAAGGAGGAGCGGCTGCGCCTGCTCCGCACGCTGCTGGCATCCTGCGGGGAGGATACCGTGATCGAGCCGCCGTTTTATGTGGATTACGGCTACAACATCCGCACCGGCAAGGGGTTTTACGCCAACCACAATCTGGTGATTCTGGACGGCGCGCCCGTCACCTTCGGCGACCATGTGTTCATCGGCCCGAACTGCTGCTTCTCCACCGCCGGGCATCCGCTGGAAGTCGCGCAGCGTAACGCCGGGCTGGAATACGCCAAGCCGATCACCATTGGCAACAACGTCTGGATCGGTGCGGGTGTGCAGGTCCTCCCC
>USLE01000388.1 GCA_900555465.1 uncultured Butyricicoccus sp. | reverse complement strand
GCACCGGCGTGAACCAGCTCGTCCTGACGGCAGAGATCGAAATCGTCCTGCCGGAAACCGCAGACGAAGAGGTAGAGTATGAAACGCCTGCGGATACTGCAAATGATGCGGATTTAACAGAGCAGGCAGCATGAGAAAGCAGCTCCTGTAAAACATCGACATAACAGACATAGCAAACGCCCGGTTCGGCACAAAACCGAACCGGGCGTTTTCATATTAAAATTCGATGGTCGCCATCACTTCGGAGACATCCGGCTTGTCCGAGATCAGCCCCTCGTCAAACATCCAGTCGATGTTCTCCTGCCAGCACTGCTCGGTCTGGCTGAGGAAAGCCGCATCCGCGGTCTCCATCAGCGGCAGCAGCGTATCACACGACTGCTTCTCCACATCCGGGTCAAGCGGGAAGTTGGATGCATCCTGATTGTCAAGCAGCACCTGCAGAACTTCGTCGGTGTTGCTCTTGAAATCTGCAAAACCCTTTTCGCAGGCGCGCAGGAAGCCCGCAAGAACCTCCGGCTCCTGTTCGATCATGGTGTCGCTTGCAAGGAAGATGCCCTCGTAATACTGCGGCACGCCGAAATCGTCCGGGAAGAAGTAGTTGACCTCAAAGCCTTCTTTCTCCATCTGCGGCACCTCGTGGTTGACCAGACAGCCGATGGTCGCGTCCACGTTGCCGGTCACCATCGAGCTCATCAGGTCAAAGCCCACGTCAATCATCTCCACGCTCGAGGGGTCGACGCCGCTGTTCTGCATGATGCTGCGCACGAGCGCCTCGCTCAGCTCGGTGCCCGCGTAGCCGATGGTCTTGCCGACCAGATCGGCAGGCTCGGTGATGTCCTTCTCCTTGAGTGAGAGGATGATGTTGAGCGGGCCCTGCACGACCGCACCGATCGACTTGACCGGCACGTCCTGCTCGACGCGCGCCTGAATGACGTCCTGCTGGTAATACAGGCCGATATCCGCCTTGCCGGCGGCGACCATGCTCATGGCGTCATTGACGCCCGCAGGCGGCTGGATGTTGACGGTCAGACCCTCTTCAGCAAAGTAACCGGCTTCCTCGGCCTGATACAGGAAAGCGTGCAGCGCGTTCGGGTACCAGTCGAGCACAACGGTCAGCTCGTGCAGCTCCCCATCGGTCTGCGCCGTGTCATTTGTATTGGCATCTGCGCCCTGCCCGGCGGAGCAGCCGGTGAGCAGCATGGTGCACGCCGCAAGCGCGGCGAAAATTCTCTTTTTCATTATATTTCCGTTCCTTTCAATCGTTTACAGGAATAATTTTGCTTACAAACTGCCGCGCCAGGTGACGACCTTTTTCTCGATCCACGACACAATGGCGACCGCGAGCATGGCGACCACGCTCAGCAGCACGATGGGCGCGAACACGCCTGCACCGTCCAGCTGGGTCATCATGCGGCGGCTGAAGTAGCCCAGTCCCGCCTGTGCGCCCAGCCATTCGCCGATCGCCGCGCCGATGATGGACAGCGGGATCGCCATTTTGATCGCGGAAAAGAAATACGGCAGCGCCGCGGGCAGCTTGAGCTTGAGAAAGATCTCCTTCTTCCCTGCCCCAAAGGTCCTCAGCATATCGATCATGTCGGTTTTTGCCGACCGGAAGCCGTCAAACACCGTGATCGCGATCGGGAAAAAGGTGATCAGCACGGTCACGAGCACTTTGCTCCAGATCGTGTAGCCAAACCACAGCACGAAAAGCGGCGCAAGCGCGGTCGTCGGGATGGTCTGCGAGGCCACGATAAGCGGATAGAGCATCTTCTCCGCCGCCGGGCTCCAGTCCATCAGCACCGCGAGCAGCAGGCCGAGCACGATCGAGATCGCAAGGCCGATGCCGGTGCACAGCAGCGTTGCGGGCAGGTGGGCGGTCAGCAGCGGGCCGCGCAGCTCCCACATGCGCACGAGGATCTGCGTGGGCGACGGCAGGATGTAAGCGGCGTCCATGCCCATTGCGCCCGCCTGCCAGATGACCAGCAGGACGAACAGGAAGATGAGCGCAGGCAGGTTTGCGTTCTTTTTCATGCGCTCACCTC
>USLE01000387.1 GCA_900555465.1 uncultured Butyricicoccus sp. | reverse complement strand
CAGGTTGGAGAGCACCTGCTCGATCAGGATCGCGTCCATCGGCACAAGCAGCAGCTCGTCCGGCACGGAGACCGTGATCTGGATAGCTGGGAACCGCTTGCGGAACTTGCGTGCCGTTTCTCCGAGGATCTCCTCGGCGGCCTCCTCCTGCTTGGTAAGCTGCGCGTTGTCATCGCCCATGCGGGTGATGGAGAGCAGGTTTTCCACCAGGCGGATCAGCCATTGCGCTTCCTCGCGTGCGTCCTCAAGAAAAGCGCGCTGTTCTTCCGGGGACAGGTCGGGGGTTTCGAGCACCGCCGAGGTCGCGCCCATGATCGAGGTCAGCGGGGTGCGGATATCGTGCGAGACCGAGCGCAGCAGGTTCGCACGCATCTTTTCCTTTTCGCTTTCAATGCGCAGACGCTCCTGCTCCTTGATCTTGGTGGTCATCGTGCAGGTGATGAGGGAAACGCCCAGCATGGTCAGAAAGGTGAGCGGATAGCCGGCGATCGTGAAGTTGAACTCCCAGTAAGGGTAGGTAAAAATATAGTTGATCCCGATGACGCTGAACAGTGCGGCAAGGATGCCGAACAGATAGCCGGTCGTAAAGCGTGAGATCAGCAGCACGGCGAGCACGAATACCGGAAACGCAAAGCCGTCGCTGCTCTCCGCCACGCGCAGGACGGCGCACAGCCCGACCGCACAGGCGAAGATCACGGTAAAGGTCAGAAAGTCCCGCCACGAGACCGGGAACAGACGGCTTTTGCTTTTCAGATGCGACACAGAGCAACCCTCCTGCTGCAATGTCTGGATGGAATATGATATATCCCGATACAATTATAGCATAACAGAAAACATGTTAAAGTGCTGTTAAAAACTTGATGAAATCTGAACGATATGCGGCATGATCTTGGCGAACGCTTAACCGAACGGACGGAGCAGCCGTCCCCGCGCAAAACCGTACCTATACAACATAACACATTTTTCCGAATAAGGCAAAGGAAAAGGGTGCGCGGACATGATGGGAAACATTTCCCGCTGGGAAAAACGGACAGCGGACTGCCGTTCCAGCCGGTAAAATGCGGGATTTGTGCGCAGGGAAAGAAAGAGGTGACATTTTCCCGCAATCGTGGTATAATTTCTAACATCGTAGTAGATTTCAGCGGCCGGTTTTTGCCTGAATTGAAAAAACCGTGCGCACCGCCTGCAACTCTCAGCCCCAACCGGGCAAACTGTTTGCAGGCGCGGATCGGAAAAACGCGCGTCTGCGCGCATATTGGAGGAATACCCTTTGCTTTGGAGAAGTCTGCTGAGCGGCGACCTGCGTTCCGCTTTTATCACCCTTGCGCTGTCGCTGCCGGCGATCGTGCTGTGCCTGTCCGTCCATGAGGCGGCACACGGCGGCGTGGCCTATCTGCTGGGCGACCGCACGGCGCGCGATTCCGGGCGGCTGACGCTCTCGCCCCTCGCGCATATCGACCCGATCGGCTTTTTGTGCCTGCTGCTGTTCGGCTTTGGCTGGGCGCGGCCGGTGCCGGTCAATATCTCGAATTTCAAAAACCGCCGCACCGGCATGGCGGCAACCGCGCTGGCCGGGCCCGCGGCGAATTTCGTCACCGCATTTGTCGCATACTGCCTGTATTTTCTGGTCTGGGCCTACGGCGGCAGCGTGTTCATGCAGGTCGTGGGAGAGTTCCTGCTGATCGTTGCAAGCATGTCGGTCGGCCTCGGTGTGTTTAACCTGATCCCGGTGCACCCGCTGGACGGCTCGCGCGTGCTGGATGCTTATCTGCCGTTTTCTTGGTCGCTCAAGATCCAGAAGTACCAGCCGGTCATCATTCTGGTGTTTATTTTCGCGCTGTGGCGCGGCTGGCTGGATATCATCATGTCGCGCGTGGCGAGCCAGATCCTCGGCCTGGCGGCGCGGCTGATGAGCCTGTTTTTGTAAGGTGAAGCATGGAATTTCATCTGGAGAATTTTGACGGGCCGCTCGACCTGCTGCTGCATCTGATCGCGAAGAACAAGGTGAGCATTTACGATATCCCGATCGCGGAGATCCTTGACCAGTATATGGA
>USLE01000386.1 GCA_900555465.1 uncultured Butyricicoccus sp. | reverse complement strand
ATGATACGTGTTGCCTCAGTTTCAGCGGAACCGATCTCTTTTTCCGCAACGCTTTTGCGGTATTGGAAGCCAACGACCACGCCCACAACGAGACACACGATACCGGCGATAATCGGTATAATGATGTCCATCATTGTTCTGGTGTGTCCTCCCTTGATGTGTATTGATGTTTGGCGGCGTTTGCTGCATGAAACGCCAGATTATAATCCCCTTGAAAAAAGCCGTGCGCAGCGTTGTGCGCAGGCTATATTACAGCAGGTATTATACTACACTTAATTGTAAAGCCTGTTGGTCAAACTGTCAAGAAAAACACGTCCATTACTGTATAGATTTTGGCGCATTTTGAGAACAGGGCGGGCGCGCCCTTGTGGATTCGCATCCGATTTGCTATAATAAAACGAATAGCAAGGACCCACGCCGGCGGGGCGGGACGCGCGGATTGCGCGCAAAAATCGCGCCTGCGGCCCGCATCCGCTCTCACAGGAGGAACAACCATGCACCAGTCCATGTGCCGCATCCAGAGCGGCCCGTTTGTCTACTATACCTGCCGCCGCCTGCCCGTGCGCCACGCCTTCACCACCAAATGGGGCGGCGTGAGCACCGGCCACTGCGAAAGCCTGAACCTCGGCTTTGGCCGCGGGGATGCGGAGGAAAATGTGCGCGAAAACTACCGCCGCCTGGCGCAGGCGACCGGCGTGGACGAAAAACGCTTTACGCTGACCAGGCAGATCCACGAGACCGAGGTCTCGGTCGTGACCGAGGACGAGGTCGGCATGGGGCTGCACCGGCCGATGGCATGGCAGTCGGACGCGATCGTGACCGCCCTGCCGAACACCCCGCTCGTCGGTTTCTACGCGGACTGCGTCGTCACCCTGCTGTACGATCCCGAAACCCACACCGCGGGCGTGTGCCATTCCGGCTGGCGCGGCATGGCAGGCGGCATCCTGCCCAAAACCGTGGACGTGATGGCGGAAAAGCTCGGCACAAAGCGCGAAAGCCTGCGCGCGGTGCTCGGCCCCTCCATCCGGCAGGAATGCTTTGAGACCGACGCGGACGTGCCCGAGGCGATGGAGCAGCAGCTCGGCGCGCTTGTCCATCCTTATATTCAGGAAAAAGGTGTCAAATTCCATGTGGACCTGCAGGGCATCGGCGTCAAGCTGCTGCTGGACGCCGGCCTTTCGCCGGAAAACGTGATCGACAGCGGCATCTGCACCATGTGCCACAGCGATGAGTTCTGGTCGCACCGCAAAACGAACGGCCTGCGCGGCGTGCAGGGCGGCATGATCTGCCTGTAAACGAAAAGGAGCTTCCTTTTATGAAATGGAAAAAACGTGTGCTCGCAGCGTTCCTCGCGTCGCTCTGCCTGCTGAGCGCCTGCGGCCTTCCGGGCGGCGAGGACGGCGAGCAGGATCCGGTCGACAACGTCAAGGTATCGGACGCCTACTTCGGCCTCGCCTGGTACCAGAACGGCACGCTCAACCCGGTGCTCGACAGCACGAGCATCAACCGCGTGCTGTGCGAGGCGCTGTACGAGGGCCTGTTCGAGGTGACGAACAACTTCACCGCGGAAAACGTGCTGTGCGAGAGCTATGAGGGCGACGGCACGACCTTCACCTTCACCCTGCGCGGGGATGTGACCTTCTGGTCGGGCGAGGCGCTGACCGCGGACGACGTGGTCGCCAGCCTGCAGACCGCGCAGCTGAACGAGGCCTCGCCCTACCACAACCGCCTGACCGAGGTCTCCTCGATCGAGGCAGTCGGCGCCAATCAGGTGCGCATCGTGCTCACCTCGCCCAATGTCAACTTCCCTCGTCTGCTGGATATCCCGATCTTCCGGGAAGGCTCGGCGGACAGCGGCGATTTTGCCGACGGCACCGGGCCGTATGTGCCGGTCGAGGACGGCAACCAGTGGCGCCTTGCCGCCAACGAGAACTGGCACGGGGGCTTCCTCGGCTCGATCCGCAATATCACGCTCGTGTCCATGACGCGCGCGGACGCGGCCATGAGCAGCTTCCAGACCGGCGACGTCTCGCTCCTGCGCGCGGCGCGCATCGACCCCAACC
>USLE01000385.1 GCA_900555465.1 uncultured Butyricicoccus sp. | reverse complement strand
GCTCCAAGGCATCCGTGCAGCAGTACCTCAAGCGTCTTTCCGGCCCGCTGCTCGACCGCATCGATTTGCAGGTCGCGGTGCAGCCGGTGGAATACGCGGCGCTTGCCGCCCGCGGGCAGGCTGCGGAGGAATCCTCCGCGGACATCCGCGCCCGCGTGCTCGCGGCCCGCGCAGTGCAATACGCGCGCCAGGGCGAGGACCTGTGCAACGCTGCCCTGCCGCCCGCGCGTCTCGCCGAATACTGCGCGCTGAGCGAGGAGGCCTCGCGCCTGTTCGCCGCGGCCTTTGAGCGGCTCGGGCTGACCGCCCGGGCGCACGACCGCGTGCTGCGCGTGGCGCGCACCATCGCAGACTTGGCGCAAAGCCCGTCCATCGAGGCGGAACACCTCGCGGAAGCGATCCAGTACCGCACGCTCGACCGCGCGGCCGCCGACTGAATCCACAAGGTTCCCCACAAGCTGTGGAAAAGCCTGTGGAAATTGTGAATAAGTTCGGAATTTACACAAATTCGACACAATTCTACCTTATACTTATCATAGAAATATCTGTCCTAACGCTCATCCCAAGGAGGTCTTTCATCCATGCATCATTCTTTTGCCCGCCGCGCGGGCGTGCTTGCCCTGCTGGCAGCTGCGCTTGTGCCGCAGGCCGGCGCCCTGTCGGGCGTGTCTGCCTGGGCGCAGGAGGGCATCACCGTCGCGCAGAACGCGGGCCTGATGCCCAGCGCGCTCGAGGCGCGCAGCGCACAGGGCGAGATCACGCGCGCCGAATTCTGCGGCATTGCGGTCAACACCTATAAGGCGGTCAGCGGCAAGGCCGTGTTCGCCTCGGGCAAGCAGCCGTTCCGCGACTGCGACGACCCCTATGTCACCGCCGCCTACGAGCTCGGCCTGGTCAACGGCCGCGGCAACGGCGTCTTTGACCCGGACGCCAGCATCGAGCGGCAGGACCTCTGCGTGATGCTGTACAATATTCTGGACGCCGCCGGCATCGAAGCGACCGAGATCGCGGGCGACGCCTGCATCGAGGACTACCCCGATGTGCCGAATATCAAGAGCTATGCGATCGACGCGGTCATCACAATGGTCGACCACACAGTGGTCAACGGCATTTCCGCGCCGGATTCCCCCACCGTCCTCGCGCCGGACGGCACGGCGACGCGCGAGCAGGCGCTGCTCATGGCGACCCGCTTCTGCGACGCATTCGCCGAGGAGGGCTGGGACGATGGCGGCAACACCTCTACCGATCTGCCTGAGGCCGAGGAACCCGACACGCCCGAAGATCCGTGGTCCGATCCGGACTTCACCCTGCCCACCACCGAGCAGGAGAAGATGGATCTGGTATACGGCGCAGGCGGCCAGAAGTACCAGACCGCAGAGGAAGCCGAGGCCAACATGGTCGAGATCGCGGTCCCGGTGTGGCGCCTGCAGTCGGATGGCAGCAAGACCACCGGCACCGCTTACCTGCAGGTGAACAAAAACCTCGCGCCGATCTACGAGGCCATCTTCGAGGAGATCTATAACGGCGACGAGCAGTTCCCGATCAAGGACGTCGGCTGCTATTCGTGGCGCACGGGCGAACATTCGCAGGGCACCGCGGTCGACATCAACTGGGATGAGAACATGGAGGCGACCATCAACGCCGACGGCTCGCTCACCCCGACGACCGGCTCGCACTGGTCGCCCGGCGAGGACCCGTACTCTATCCCCGAGGGCGGCGACGTATACAACGCCTTCACCAAGTACGGCTTTACCTGGGGCGGCAACGCCTGGTCGAGCAAGCGCGACTACATGCACTTCAGCTACTTCGGCAGATAAGGAAATACATAAGCACCCCGCGGATTATGGGTCCGCGGGGTGCTTCATTATTCTGTCTTTTCTGCGGGCAGCAGGCTGCGCCGCTTTTTCCAATAGTATGCCGCGCCCGCAATATCCGCCAGCGCCCATCCGATCGGGACGGACACCCAGATGCCGGTCACGCCGATCGCCGGCACAGCGCTCAGCAGGTGCGCCAGCAGCACGCGCGTGCCCAGCGAGATCACGGTCAGCACAACCGACATGCCCGGGC
>USLE01000384.1 GCA_900555465.1 uncultured Butyricicoccus sp. | reverse complement strand
CGCCCACACAAAGCAGATCGCCCGCGCCGGGTACCGCTTTTTGAGCACGCGGCGCAGCAAAAACAGCACCAGCGCTGCCGCCGACACGGTCAGTCCAATCTGCACCACATTATTGATCAGTCCGCTCCAACTGACTGGGAACATATCCTACCCCTCCAATCCTACCGTCCCTGCGCGTCCAGAAAGGCGCGCAGGTCGTCGATGTCCTGCTCGGTCAGCGCGCCCGCGTCCGACAGGCTGGCGACCAGATTTTTCACCGAGCCGCCGCACAGCCGCTTGATAAAGCTGGTGCTCTCCCGCTGCAGGTAGGCTTCCCGCGCGACGAGCGGCGTGTAGTAGTTCTGACGCCCCTCCTTTTCGCAGGCAAGGAACCCCTTGTCGCACAGGCGCGCGAGAAAGGTCAAAACGCTCGTGGCCTTCCAGTCGCGACTGACCTGCTGCTGTACCTCCGCCGCGGTCACCGGCGGCTCGAGCGACCAGATCGCCTGCATGACCTCCAGCTCCGCATCCGGCAGACGTTTCAGGTCTTTCATTGCAATCCCTCCTTTTCTACAAAAGTAAAACCTCTATCTGTCTTTATTCTACAATAGTAGAGATATCCTGTCAAGTCATACTTTGTTTACAGTTTGGTACATTGACACATCCCCGGTTTTGCGGTATTCTAAGGGTGTAAAAACCCACTTCCCGACTCATAAAGGAGCCAAAACATGCGAAAATCCACTGCGCTCGTCTTTGCGGTCTGCGGCACGCTGCTGCTCATCCTGCTGTTCATCGCCGGGCGCACGCTGTATATCAAATTCTACAACCAGTCCTTTGCGGATATCGCGGGAAGCACCGCGCCTGCCGTGCTCACGATCACGGAAAACGATACCGAACTGCCCGCGGTCACCGACCCCGGGCAGATCAGCGAGTTCACCGCGCTGCTCAGCGGCTATACCTATAAGCAGTACCCGCATTTCTTCAAACCGGACAGCTCGCAGCTGACCGCGAACCGCATCACGGTCACCTTTGAAAACGGCAACTCGATCGGCGTCAATGCGGACGGGTATGTATTCGTAAACGGCGAGCTGCGCGATATCGAAGGCAGCCGCGGGCAGGAGTTTTACCACCTGCTGTATGTTCTGGTCTATCCGAATGCGGCATAACAGGAGAATATTATGAAAAAGTTAACATCACTTTGGCTGGCGCTGCTGTTCCTGCTCGCGCCGCTCACCGGCTGCGCGCAGGACGCCGGCGTCATCGGCGGCGCGGACGGGCCGACCGAGGTCGTCATATCCGACAGCGGAAACCAGCCCGACGCCGGCACAGACAGCTCGATCACGGATGGCCCGACCTCGGCGCTGGTTCGCGACGGCTCCGGCGCATTGACGGACGTTGCGCTCGGCCCCGCGGTTACGGGGATCGAAACCCTTTCGCTCGGCAACACCGTGCTCGAGGAGGAGGGAAGCTACTCCAGCCGGGACACGGTCGCGCTCTATCTGATGAAATACGGCACGCTGCCGCAGAATTATATCACCAAGGCCGAAGCACAGGCGCTCGGCTGGGAGGGCGGCTCCCTGCTGGAATATGCGCCCGGCAAATCGATCGGCGGCGATCGGTTCGGCAACTACGAGGGGGCATTGCCCGAAGCGGACGGGCGCACCTACACGGAATGCGACATTGACACAGCGGGCGCTGACGAGCGCGGCGCGAAGCGCATCGTGTTTTCCAACGACGGGCTGATTTTCTACACAGAGGATCATTATCAGACTTTTACACTGCTTTTGGGGGATGGACAAGATGAGGGAACTGCTCCTTGATGCGGAGACCCTGTACACCCGCGCGCAGGCGCATGACGCGCTCGCCAAGGTATTCGGCTTCCCGGCGGATTACGGCCGCAATCTGGACGCGCTGTACGACCTGCTGACCGCATACCCGCCCGCGCGGCTGACCCTGCGCCACGCGGAGATGCTGGTCGTCCACATGGGCAACTACGGCGAGCTGCTGCTGCGCGTGCTTGCGGACGCGGCGGCGGAAAACCCGTCGTTTATCCTCGCAACCGAATAAAAGGTAAATAAAAGCCGCCCGAACCGGTTGGTTCG
>USLE01000383.1 GCA_900555465.1 uncultured Butyricicoccus sp. | reverse complement strand
CTGCCTGCTGGAGCAGTGTCTCCGGCAGGGGGATGCCTTTACACGACGGCTTTCCCAGATCCTGCGCGAGATCGACATGGCGGAGAGCACAAAGGGGTTCCGGCATACGCTGCTGGCGATCTGCGCGTACCGCAAGGAGCCTGACGCCTCGATCACCAAAGAGATTTACCCTCAAGTGGCCAAGGAAATGGGCACCGATCCGGATAAAGTGGAACGGGATATGCGCTATGCCATCGGGCAGGTATGGCGGCACTGCGACCGCGCTGTGCTCGCGCACTATTTCGGTCAGGAACGGGTAAACCGCTGCAAGAGCATCGGCAACCGTGCGTTTTGTGCAGCTTTGATCAATTATCTGAAACAGGAAGAAAATTTGTGGTAAATTTCCCCGTCATGCGGTCTTGAGAAGGAATATGCCTTGTGCTATAATAGAGGTCGCAACAAAATGGAGTGCAAAGGATGGGGAAGATGAAGCAGGAGAATGAGCAGGGGGCATCATGCGCCGCACCCCCGCGGCAAAGCACGCGGCAGATGTTTAAACGGTTATTTCTGGTGATATTGGCATCAGTCGTCATGTCGGCCAATATCCAGAGCTTTGTAGATGCCGGCGGCCTGTTTCCGGGCGGCTTTACCGGCCTGACACTGCTCATCCAGCGCAGCGCGCAGGAGTTTGCAGGGATCGCGCTGCCATTCACAATAATCAACTTCGCGCTGAACGCAGTTCCTGCGGTTATCAGCTTTAAGCTGATCGGCAAGCGTTTTACTCTGTATTCCTGTCTGGCGATCGTGCTGACGAGCATACTGACCGACCTTATCCCGCCCATACAGATTACCAACGACGTGCTGCTGGTGTGTATCTTCGGCGGCATCTTCAACGGCCTGTCTATCAGCCTGTGCCTGCTGGGCGGCGCGACGAGCGGCGGTACGGATTTCATCTCGGTTGCGCTCAGCGAGCGCCTCGGCGTGGATGCCTGGAATTATATCTTTTTCGGCAACTGTGTGATGCTGGCCGTAGCTGGCCTGCTGTTCGGCTGGGACAAGGCGCTATACTCGATCATTTTCCAGTTTACGTCCACGCAAGTCGTGCACATGCTCGACCTGCGCTTCAAGCACACGACGCTGTTCATCATCTCCAACTGTGCAATGGAGATTTACGAAAAGATCAAAGACACCACCAATCACGGTGCGACGCTGTTCCGCGGAACCGGCCTGTATAACGGCGAGGAACGCGATATGATCTATTCCGTGATCTCGGGCGATCAGGTCAAGCAGATCACCCGCGCGGTACACGAGATCGACCCGCACGCGTTTATCAATATCCTGAAAACCGATCAGGTGGCGGGCAACTTCTACCGCAGGCCGCATGACTGAATCCGGCAGACAGAAGGGGACTGGCAAAAGCCAGTCCCTTTTTTCTGCGCTCCGATCGCAAAACGGTGCTTTTCGCTAAGGAAACAGGGACTGCGTTGCGGATCGCAAGCTCATCGCGGGATAAGTAGTCGATCAGGTGCAGATCATTTTGTACAGCGCGGGCATGTACCCAGAACGGGACTGCGCCCGCAAGCGTCGGCGTGCCCGCGGGCACTGCGTCGAGCACATCGGAGAGCGGATGCGGCGCGTTGGAAAGCGGCGCATTGAGCTGCGCATCCCCGTGCTGGACAGGGAGCGGCAGGATGACAGCCTGCACCCCGGCAAAACAGGCGCGCAGGTCGCTGACAGCGGCACAGCCCTCCACCGGATGCCGCTCCAGCGCAAAGGTACGAACCATGTGGCCGTCGGCGTGCAGCATCCCGGCCAGATGGGCCTGCCGGATATCGCCGCCGACAACCGCAAGGGTCGCGGATCGAGTCATAACAAAACCTCCTTTGTGCCATTCTATGCGCCGCGGCACACGTCGGTGCGCCATGTACACGAACAAGAAAAGCCGCTCCGGTCACCCGAAGCGGCTTTTTCCATATGATATTCCGTCTGTTGCAGCGCATGCTTACTGCGGCTTGCGGTCCCCGCCGAAAAAGAAGGTCGCCAGCACGCCGGGGCCGGTATGCGAGCCGATGACGGTACCGATATATCGGATATCCGAGCGCACGCCGCCCTTTTGCAGCAG
>USLE01000382.1 GCA_900555465.1 uncultured Butyricicoccus sp. | reverse complement strand
GATTGTTCCCGAGCAGTTCGATGTTCTGATAGCCCACATGGGTCAGCGCCGCGTCGATCTCCGTCTGCGCCGGGACATGCGCATTGTCCGTATTGATGCCCCACAGGTCGGTCAGCGGCGCCATCGTGGGATCGAACGCCCCGCCGGTCCATTCCGCGAACTGCACCGCCGCCTCGATCGCCGCGTAGGTGTCCTCGCTCACCTCACACGCCGCGCCGTCTGCATGGTTCAAACGGTACAGGTCGCTGTCCTCCCGCGTGCGGGAGAGCGCGGGCTCGAGTGCGTTGATGCGCTGCTCGAGCTGCACCGCGGTATCCTGCGCCGCCTGTTCGTCATCCCCGTATGCGGTGATCGACATAAAGGTGTCCATCGCGAAAAAGTCCGCGGTATAGCTCTTCGGCTGCGGCGTACAGCCCGCCAGACACAAAAGCAGCAGAAAGGCTGCCAAAATCCGTTTCATATCGTGCTCCTTGCAATCAAAAATCCTGTTCAAGGTAATACCGCATCATTGTGCGGAATTGCCTTAATTATAATACACCGCGGCAGGATGCGCAAGGCCGGGTTTTGCGGTTGCGATGTACGGCGCACTGTGGTACGATAGCAGTAACACAGGAGGTGCATGCGTATGCCGTATCTGTTCATTCACGGTTTGGGGCAGTCCCCCGCCGTCTGGTCGGAAACGCTCTGGCGGATGCCCGGGCTGTATGCTGCGGACGCGCACTGTCCCGATCTCGCCGAGCTGCTGCGGGGCACGCCCGCGGACTACGACGCGCTTTACCGCGCCTTTTCGGCATACTGCGCGGCCCTGCCGCAGCCGCTCCATCTGTGCGGGCTGTCGCTCGGCGGCATCCTCGCGCTGCAATATGCAGCGGAGCACCCTGCCCGCGTCGCCTCGCTCGTATTGATCGGCGCGCAGTACCGCATGCCCAAACGGCTGCTCGGGGTGCAGTCTGCGGTTTTCCGCCTGATGCCGGACTGTGCGTTCCGGGAGATGGGCTTTGCCAAGCAGGATATCCTGCGGCTCATGGGTTCCATGCGGGAGCTGGATTTCAGCGACGCACTCTGCTCTATCCCCTGCCCTGCGCTCATTCTCTGCGGCGGGAAAGACCGCGCCAACCGCGCAGCCGCAGCAGAGCTTGCCTCACGCCTGCCGGACGCCCGCCTGCAAACCATCGAGGGCGCCGGGCATGAGGTCAACAAGGATGCGCCTGCCCAGCTTGCGCTGGCGCTGACGCACTTCTGGCACGCCAAAAGCTGACCAGAGCCATACGAAAAAGCGGACGCTGTCGCGTCCGCTTTTCCGTTGTTTATTTTTCTTCCTGTAAGGCGTCATACCCGGTTTCACCTGTACGGATCTTGATCGCGTCGGTGATCTCGTAAGCAAAGATTTTACCGTCGCCGACTTCACCGGTACGGGCAACTTCCTGAATCTTTTGGATGGTTTTATCTTTCCACTCAGCCGAGGAGACGACGATTTCCAGCTTGATCTTGGGGAGCATCATCACATCCACCTCTTGCCCGCGCACACGGGTAGAGTAGCCGCGCTGTGCGCCAAAGCCCATCACCTGATACAGCGTAACACCGTTTACCTCAATGCTGTGCAGCGCTTCCTTGATATCCTCAAGTTTCTCCTCGCGGATAATCGCTTCTACTTTGTACATCATACCAATACCACCTCCTTTAGTCCAAACCGTTAAACGACGGATATGCGTGTTCGCCGTGCTGGGTGATATCCATACCGAGCAGCTCTTCCTTATGATCCACGCGGAGCGGTGTGACCAGTCTGATAATACCTGCGCAGATCAGTGTACCGACAACCGCCAGCAAAATGGTTACAGCGATGCTGATGACCTGCGCCGCAAGCAGGCGGGTATCGCCGAAAACCAGGCCATCCCAACGGGCGACCGCGTTGATATCCGAGCGGCCGAACAGGCCGGTCGCGATGCCGCCCCAGATCCCGCCGATACCATGACAGCCGAACGCATCGAGCGCATCATCAAGCTTGAGAGTCTTTTTCAAAAAGCGCATCACGAAGCAGCACAGCGGGCTGACCACGGCGCCGATGATGAAAGCTGCCCAGAGCGGGACAAAGCCTGCGCCCGGGG
>USLE01000381.1 GCA_900555465.1 uncultured Butyricicoccus sp. | reverse complement strand
CCGAGCACGCGGTAATCGAGCGCCGAGCGCGCACCCTCTGCGCTTTCGTGCAGGTCCTCCAGCGAGCGGCACAGGCGGCCGACACCGGCGGTCAGGGAGATGCCCAGATAGCTCTGCGACAGGCGGGAGAGACGGTCGAGCTCCCGCAGAAGCGGGTACAGGCTGCTTTCGTTTTCCAGCTCGATCACGAGCGCTACGATATCGCCGTAAAGCACCGCGCGGACCGAGCAGCCGTCAAGCGAAAAATGCGTTTCCAGAAACGCGCGCACGGACAGCAGGAGCAGCTCGTCCCGCGCCGCGGTCTCATCCAGCGGGCCGCCGGGATAGGCCAGCGCGACCGTCCACGGGCCGGGGCCGATCGTGATCTCGTACCGGGCGGCGCGCTGCGCGATCTCATCAGACGGCAGGTGGCCGTCCAGCAGGCGGGTGTAAAACAGCTCGCGCAGGATGGGCAGGCTCTCGTCATACCGACGGCGCAGCGTTTCCATGTCGCGGCGCTCCATGCGCTGCTGATCGAGCTGGTCGCGCAATTTGACCAGCACCGCGGTCAGCTCGGGGGCGTTGATCGGCTTGAGGATGTACTCGGACACCCCCATGCTCACCGCCTGACGGGCGTATTCGAAATCGTCAAAGCCCGAGAAAACAACGAGTTTGGCAGCCGGGAGGGACTGCTTGAGCCGCCGGCACAGCTCCAGCCCGTCCATAAAGGGCATTTTGATGTCGGTCAGCACCACATCGGGACACAGCTGTTCGGCCAGCTCGAGGGCCACTTCGCCGTTGTCCGCCTCGCCGACCAGGTCGAAGCCAAGGCTGTTCCAGTCGATCTTGCGGCTGATACCGGCGCGGATCTCCTCCTCGTCGTCGGCCAGCAGGACACGATAGCGGTCCATCCGATCCCTCCTTTCGGGTAAGGTCAGTATAGCATAACAAAGGCATTTTGGAAATAGAAACGGCGTCCGTCCGCTGTTTGACGGACGGACGCCATGTGGGAACCGTTATAGGCGGATGGCTTACTTTTTGACCAGGTACTTGCGCATATCGAGCGCGCAGGCGAACAGGATGATGCCGCCCTTGACCAGATAGATCAGGTCCTGCGGTACGGAAGCCATGTTCAGGCCGACGAAAATCAGACGGAGCAGGAGCACGCCGATGATGATGCCGCGGATCTTGCCGATGCCGCCGACAAACGAGACGCCGCCGATAACGCAGGCCGCGATCGCGTCCAGCTCGTAGTTAAAGCCGGTGTTGGCGGTGTTGGAGCCGATACGGGCGCCTTCGACGAAGCCGGTCCAGCCGTACATCGCGCCGGCGAGGGCGAACACCAGAATGGTGGTGGCGAACACGTTGACGCCGGATACGCGGGCCGCTTCTTCGTTCGAGCCCAGAGCGAACATGTTCTTGCCGAAGGTGGTCTTATTCCAGATGAACCACATGAGCGCGGTCAGCAGGATGGCAAACCAGACATAGTTCGGGATCGGGGTGCTGGTGCCGTTGCCGGTGGGCACACTGACGATCGAGCCCTTGATGAAGTCGGTGTAGCTGGCGTCCAGACTGGAGATCGCCATGCCGCCGTTGTTGCCCATCTGGACGTACAGCAGCAGGCAGCTGTACAGGATCAGCTGGGTGCCGAGGGTGACGATGAAGGGGTGCAGCTTGAACTTTGCCACAAAGAAGCCGTTGAACGCGCCGATGGCCGCGCCCAGCAGGACAGCGATCAGGATGACCAGCGCGACCGGCAGAGTGCCCATCTCAGGCCACATCTTGCTCGAGCTGCCGACTACCTGCAGCAGGGAAGCGGAGATACAGGCCGTCAGGCCGACCGCTCGGCCGGCGGACAGGTCGGTACCGGTCAGCACAATACAGCCGGCGATACCGAGGGCTGCGGGCAGATAAGCGGCCGTCTGCGACAGGATGTTGACCAGCGAGGCGGGACGCAGGAAGTTGGGGTTGACGATCTGGATGACGATCACCGCGATGACCATCAGGATGTACAGCGCATTGTCCAGCAGCAGATTGCCCACCTGCTTGGCGGAAAGCGTTTTGGCCTGAGCGGCCGGCTGTTTCGATTCATTGCTCATGGGGCGATTCCTCCTCCTTTATACATAC
>USLE01000380.1 GCA_900555465.1 uncultured Butyricicoccus sp. | reverse complement strand
TATCAATACCAATTACAGCGGCACAAATTTCGTCTATCTCGCCCTCAAGTGATCCATACTGTCCCCGGCAGCAATAAAAAAGCGGAAAAGGCTTTGCCTTTTCCGCTTCAGCTTTTCAAAAAAGTCCTTTTGCGCGCAGCGCGCATGAATCAGCCGCTCTGTGAGCGGCATCGCCAAATCGAGCTTCGCCCGATTTGGTGATACAAACCGATCAAAAGGGTGCGTTTATCGCACCCTTTTGTATCGGAACTTCGATTGAAACTGTAGTTTCAATCGAGAGGCTGCTCGAAAACCCCGTTTTCGACAGCCTCAAGCGGAAAAGGCTTTGCCTTTTCCGCTTTTTCTGTCTGTGCTTATTCTGCAATGGCCTCGTAGTCGTCCGGGATGGTCACGCCCAGCGCCTCGGCGTTGGCGGTGTTGTACATCTTGGTGAAGTTCGGCGCGGGCTGGACTTCCATCTCGCCCGGGTTCGCACCGTTGACCAGGATCTCATACGCCATCTCGCCGGTCAGCTCGCCCAGCTCATAGTAGTCGATGGACAGGGTCGCTACGCCGCAGCCCGAGCAAATGCCCTGCTCGCCCGCGATGACCGGCACGCCCGCCGGAACAACGACGTTCGCGATCGCTTCCGTGCAGGAAGCCGCGGTGTTATCGGTCGGGATATAGATCACATCGCTGCCGGAAGCCGCGCTCTGCGCAACGGAGGCAACGTCGTTCGAGTCGGTGAACGCATATTCGGTGCAGGTGTAGCCCATCTCCTCCAGATACGGGGTGATGGTGTCGATCTGGTAGCGGGAGTTCGGCTCCGCCGAGCAGAACAGCAGGCCGACGTTCTTCGCATCCGGGAACAGCTCCTGCAGCATCTGTGCCTGCCCGTCGAGCGGCGCGAGGTCGGTCGTGCCCGAGATGTTGGTGCCGGTCGTGCCGGTCCAGTTATCCACGCCGAGCGCCGTGCCGTAGTCCGAAATCGAGGTGCCGAGGATCGGGATATCCGCGGTCGCAGCCTGGGCTGCCTGCAGCGCCGCGGTGGCGTTTGCCATGATCAGGTCAACATTCGAAGAAACAAAGCCGCTGACGATCGGCGCGCAGTTGGCCGAATCGCCCGAAGCGTTCTGGTAGTCGAATTCCACCGTGCCGCCGGCCGCTTCGACCAGCTCGGTGAGCTTATCCTGGAAGCCCTGGGTTGCCGCGTCAAGCGCTTCATGCTGCATCAGCTGGATGATGCCGACCTCGTAATTGCCGGCCGTGGCGGAGCCGTCTTCGCTGCCGCTCTGCGCGGAATCCGAGCCCGAGCTGCCGCATGCGGTCATGGACAGCGCCATTGCGCCTGCCATCAGGGCCGCCAGTAATCTCTTCTTCATATGAACCCCTTCTTTGCATTAGAATCCTGTGTTAAATACAGGTCAAGGGCAGGTAATGCCCTCTACGCTTTTACATATTAGCAGTTAAAAGAAACCAAGTCAAGGGGCATCCGCCACATTTTTTGGAAAGCCGCGCAGGCGCTCGTCAAGTTTCACAATAAAGCAGTCTCAAATTGTTAATAAATTGTAAGCATTGACTGCAAACGGTTGACCTTCCTCCCCCGGCATCGTACAATAAAGGAGAACAAACAAGGAGGGCGATATGATGAATATCTCTTACTTCCTGCGGCCCAAGGTTACTGTCACTTACTTAACAGACGACTGTCCGGTGCGGCAGGCGCTCGATGATATGCTCAAAAGCGGTTTTACCGCCGTACCGGTCGTCAGCCCCAAGGGCAAGTACATCGGCACGATCACAGAAGGCGACTTTCTGCGTCTGCTGCTGCAGTGCAGCGCCGACGAGGTGGATAAAATGACGGTCGGTCAGGTGGAGCGCCGCGTGCGGCACCGCTCGGTCACCATCGACGCGCGCATGGAGGACATGGTCGACCTTGCAGCGGTGCAGAACTTTGTCCCCGTGACCGACGGCCGCGGCATGTTCTGCGGCATCATCACACGCAGCGATATCATCCACCAGATGCGCGAGACCTGCCAGAAGGGGTAAGCGGCTGCCAAGGCCCGCGCCGCTGCCCTGCGGCTCATACGCAGCAAAAAAGCCGCCCGGCGATGCCGGGCGGCTTTCAGT
>USLE01000379.1 GCA_900555465.1 uncultured Butyricicoccus sp. | reverse complement strand
GTTGCGGTCGATCATGTCGCCCGCGAATACCTGCGTCGGCAGCAGGGTGCCCAGCCAGTTGAGCGAGAACACGAACTCCACGCCCGACTTGTCCAGATCGAAGAAGGTCTTGCAGTTCTCGATGTCCTTAGCCTCGTAGTGGAACTCATTGTCCGTGGTCGCACGCGGGTTGTTGCCGCCTGCGCCGTTGATCAGCACGTCGCACGGGCCGAAATCCGCCAGCACCTGCTGGTGCACCTGCTCGAGGTTTTCACGGTCGAGCACGTTTGCCTTGTACGCCTTGGCGATGCCGCCCTCGGCGGTGATGTTGTCGGCGACCTTCTTCGCCGCTTCTTCGTTCAGGTCGAGCACAGCAACCTTGCCGCCTGCTGCGGCCAGCTTTTCTGCAAACATGCCGCAGATCGCGCCGCCTGCGCCGGTGACAACGCAGACCTTACCGGTCAGATCGGTGTTCAGTACGTTTTTCGTCATAATGCCCTCTCCTTTATAGTAGTTTTATTGCCTGACGGGGGCTGTGCCCCCGTCTCCTGCACAAATGGATGGTTTTACTTTGCCAGCGACTTTTCGCAGGCTTCGAACAGGCCGTTCAGGTAGGTCGCGCCGAGCGCGCGGTCATACAGGCCGTAGCCGGGCTTGCCGGTCTCGCCCCAGATCATGCGGCCGTGGTCCGGACGGACATAGCCGTCAAAGCCGGTCTCGACCAGCGCCTTGACGATCTCGTACATGTCGAGCGAGCCGCAGCTGGACAGGTGCGCGCGCTCCTCGAACGAGCCGTCGTCCATGATCTTGACGTTGCGCATGTGCATGAAGCCGATGCGCTTCATTGCGGAGTACTTGCGCACCATCGCGGGGATGTCGTTGAACTTCGCGCAGCCCAGCGAGCCGGTGCACAGGCACAGGGTGTTGGACGGGGAATCGACGATGGACAGGTAGCGGTCCAGATTCTTCTCGCAGGTGATGACGCGCGGCAGGCCGAAGATCGGGTACGGGGGATCGTCCGGATGCAGAGCCATCACGACGCCGCACTCCTCTGCGACCGGGATGACCTTCTTGAGGAAGATTTCGATGTTCTTCCACAGGCCCTCTTCGCCCAGCTCGCCGTAGGCGCGGATCAGGTCGCGGACCTGGTCCTGCGTGTAGCTCGCGTCCCAGCCGGGCAGGTTGATATCGTCCTTGAGCGGGTCAAGGCCCTTCATCTGATCCCAGTACATGACAAGGCTGGTCGAGCCGTCCGGCGCCTTCTTGTCGAGCTGGGTGCGGGTCCAGTCAAATACCGGCATGAAGTTGTAGGTGACGCACTTGACGCCGTATTTCGCGCAGCGGCGGATGTTCTCGCAGTACACGTCGATGTGCGCATCGCGCTTGTCCGTGCCGAGCTTGATGTCCTCGGATACCGGGATGGACTCAACCACGTCGAATACCAGCCCGTGATCCTCGCACTGCTTTTTCATCTTGGCCAGACTCTCCTCCGGCCATACCTCGCCCGGCTTTACGTCATAGACAGCCGAAACGATCGAGTGCATGCCCGGGATCTGGGAGATATACTCCAGAGAAACCGGATCAGACTCGCCATACCAACGGAACGACATTTTCATAGTGTTTTCCTCCTTTTTATCGGTCCATGCCGATGTAATTCCAAACGTTGTTGAAGCAGATGTCCTCGATGATCTTGCCGATGCCATCGTAATCTGCCGGCGCCATGCCCTTGTCGATCCAGCCGCCCACGACCTCGCACAGGATGCGGCGGAAGTACTCATGGCGCGGATAGGACAGGAACGAGCGCGAGTCGGTCAGCATGCCGACAAAGCGGCTGAGCACGCCGATGTTCGCAAGGCTTTTGAGCTGCGCGGTCATGCCGTCGTAATGGTCGTTGAACCACCAGGCCGAGCCGAACTGGATCTTGCCCGCGGTGGTCTCATCCTGGAAGCAGCCTGCCGTGGCGATCAGCTTGTCGTTGTCCGCCGCGTTGAGCGTGTACAGGATGGTCCTGGGCAGCTTGCCGCGGGTCGCGAGGCGGTCGAGCAGGGCTGCCAGCGAAGCCGCGGAGATCACGTCGCCGATCGCGTCGCCGCCGACATCTGCGCCGAGCGCGGGGTACAGCTTGCTGTTTAAGTTGCGGATCG
>USLE01000378.1 GCA_900555465.1 uncultured Butyricicoccus sp. | reverse complement strand
CGCCCGCTCTGCCGCTGACTGCGCCGCCGTGCTGGACGCCATCCAGGGCAAGGACAGACGGGACGCCACCTCTCTGGACGTTCCCGCAGGTGGCCTGCTCTCCAGCCTGACCGGGGATATCAGGGGCATGAAGATCGGCCTGCCGAAGGAGTATTTCGGCGCCGGCATTTCGGACGAGGTGCGCAATAACGTGCTCGCCGCAGCCGAGACCTATAAGAACCTCGGCGCAGAGGTATTTGAAATTTCCCTGCCGCTCGTCGAGTACGCGCTGCCGGTTTACTACATCCTGTCGTCCGCCGAGGCGTCCTCCAACCTGGCGCGCTTTGACGGCGTCAAGTACGGCTACCGCACCCCGAACGCGGGCGACGACGTGATCGCGCTCTACACCAAGTCCCGTTCCGAGGGCTTTGGCGCAGAGGTGCAGCGCCGCATCATGCTGGGCACCTATGTGCTGTCCTCGGGCTACTACGACGCATACTACAAGAAGGCGCGCGCGGCGCAGCGCAAGATCCGCGAGGAGTTTGCAAACGCGTTCGAGAAGTGCGACGTCATCCTGACCCCGGTTGCGCCCACCACGGCGTACGAGATCGGCTCCAAGACCACCAACCCGCTGGAGATGTACGCGGGCGATATCTGCACCGTGTCGGTCAATATCGCGGGCCTGCCGGGCCTTGTGCAGCCCTGCGGCTTTGACGGGAATAAGATGCCCATCGGTATGCAGCTGATCGGCCCGCGCTTCGGCGAGCAGAAGCTGCTCAACGCCGGCCTTGCCTTTGAGCAGGCTTCCGGCCTTAAGAACATCATCGCGGCACTGTAAGGGAGGAATCGACAAATGAAATATCAACCTGTCATCGGCCTCGAGGTGCACGCGGAGCTGTCCACCAAGAGCAAGATCTACTGCTCGTGCTCGACCTCGTTCGGCGCGCCGATCAATACCCACACCTGCCCGGTCTGCACGGGCATGCCGGGCGCGCTGCCCGTGCTCAACAAGCAGGTCGTTCACTATGCAGCCAAGATGGGCCTGGCCACCGGCTGCACGGTCAACCAGCTCTGCAAGGCTGACCGCAAGAACTACTTCTATCCCGACCTGCCCAAGGCATACCAGATCTCCCAGTTCGACGTCCCGATCTGCGAGAACGGCGAGGTGTTCTTCTACGTTGACGGCGAGAAGAAGTCCTGCCGCCTCGAGCGCATCCATTTTGAGGAGGATGCGGGCAAGCTGCTGCACGATGAGATCGACGGCACGGTCGTCGACTTCAACCGCTGCGGCGTGCCGTTGATCGAGATGGTCACCAAGCCCGACCTGCACTCCTCGGCTGAGGCCAAGGAATTCCTCGAGATGATCAAGACCACGCTGTCCTACCTCGATATCTGCGACTGTAAGATGGAGGAAGGCTCGATCCGCTGCGACGTCAATGTTTCCGTCCGTCCGGAAGGCACGGAGGAGCTGGGCACCCGCGTGGAGATGAAGAATATCAACACGTTCTCGGGCGCGGTGCGCGCGATCGACTATGAGGTCGCCCGCCAGATCGAGGTGCTGGAGAACGGCGGCGAGATCCAGCAGGAGACCCGCCGCTGGGACGACGTTAAGCTCAAGAACACGGTCATGCGCACCAAGGAGGACGCGCAGGACTACCGTTATTTCCCGGACCCGGATCTGATCGCGGTCGAGATCGACGATGAGTGGATGCACAAGATCGAAAGCGAGATCCCCGAGCTGCCGATCTCGCGTTACGAGCGCTATCTGAACGAATACGGCATGACCGCAATGGAGGCGCGCCTGATTTCGGATAACTTCGCCAAGGCGGAGCTGCTCGACGCGGCGGCAAAGTCGGTCAAGCCCAAGGCGGCGGCGAACTGGATCCTGTCCGATATCTCCAAGTACCTCAACGACAAGGGTGTAGAGCTGCCCGACACCAAGCTGACCGCGGACAAGCTGGTCGATATGGTCAAGCTGATCGAAGCCGGCACGATCTCGGGCGCGGCAGGCAAGAAGGTACTGCCTGCGATGTTCGAGACCGACGAGACGGTCGAGGCGATCGTCGAGCGCATGGGCCTCAAGCAGGTGTCCGACGAGGGCGCGATCCTCGCCATCGTGCAGGAGGTCATCGCGAAGAACGAAAAGG
>USLE01000377.1 GCA_900555465.1 uncultured Butyricicoccus sp. | reverse complement strand
CCGTCTACCGCGGTCGGGACGCCCTTTTCAAAGTGGATGGTGACGTAGGTCGGCTTATCCGGCGCCATTTCCGGGGAAACGCCCAGCTCGAGGAAGCCCGGGCGGTTGATCGGCGCCTCGTTGGAGGGCAGCTCGAGGTCGAGGCCCTCGTGGCTCAGGTGCCACAGGTTCTTATCCTTGGAGTAGTTGGTCTCCTTGTTGATCTTGAGCGGGATGTTGTGCGCCTCTGCGTAGGCGATCTCCTTCTCACGGGAGTTGAGCTCCCAGAAGCGCCACGGGGCGATGATATCCATCTGCGGGGCGAACGCATGGATCGCCAGCTCAAAACGCACCTGATCGTTGCCTTTGCCGGTGCAGCCGTGGCAGATCGCGTCCGCGCCTTCCTTGAGCGCGATCTCGACGATGCGCTTTGCGATGATGGGGCGTGCAAAGGAGGTGCCGAGCAGGTACTGCTCATAAGTCGCGCCTGCCTTCATGGTCGGGATGATGTAGTCGTCCACGAACTCCTTGGTCAGGTCTTCGATGTACAGCTTGGATGCGCCGGTCTTGAGCGCCTTCTCCTCCAGACCGTCCAGCTCCGTGCCCTGGCCGACATTGCCGGAAACCGCGATGACCTCGCAGCCGTAATGCTCTTTGAGCCACGGGATGAGGACCGAAGTATCCAAACCGCCCGAATATGCCAAAACTACCTTGTTATATTTCTTTTCCATGTCTGCAATCCTCCGTATCTGTCGTTTTTATGACTCGTTTATTATACTCCTTCTGTTTTGATTTGGCAAGAAGAATTTTATAATTATTTTATATATTGCATAAATATTCATACGCTGTATTCGATCTTCAAAAGAAATGCTTGCACTTTGGAAAAAACCGTACTATTATATCTATAAATGCACTGTGTCAAGACAGGTGCAGAGGATGAATAAAAGCGCATGATAGGAAACGTGCGCAAAGGGGCGTAATTTCGCATGACCGAGAAAAATCTGACAATGCTGACCGACTTTTATGAATTCACGATGGCGCATGGCTACTTTGAAAAGGGTATTGCCAACCGCCGCGCGTATTTCGACATGTTCTTCCGCCGCGTGCCGGACGGCGGCGGCTATGCCATCATGGCAGGGGTCGAGCAGCTGATCGACTACTTCAAAAATCTGCATTTCACCGAGGACGACATCACATATCTGCGCGGCCGGGGCTGTTTTTCCGAAGCGTTCCTCGATTATCTCAAGGATTTCAAGTTCGAATGTGATGTCTGGGCTGTGCCCGAGGGCACGCCGGTGTTCCCGGGCGAGCCGCTGGTGACGGTCGCCGGGCCGATGATCCAGGCCCAGTTTGTCGAGACGATGGTGCTGCTCACCATCAACCACCAGACGCTGATCGCGACCAAGGCCAGCCGCATCACGCGCGCCGCGCAGGGCCGCACGGTGCTCGAGTTCGGCTCGCGCCGCGCGCAGGGCTATGACGGCGCGATTTACGGCGCGCGCGCGGCCTATATCGGCGGCTGTCAGGGCACAGCCTGCGTGCTGGCCGACCGCGACTACAAGATCCCCGCGGGCGGCACGATGGCGCACTCCTGGGTGCAGATGTTTGACAGCGAATACGAAGCATTCAAGGCTTACGCGGATATTTATCCGGATAACTGCGTATTTTTGGTCGACACCTATAATACGCTCAAGAGCGGCGTGCCGAATGCGATCCGCGTGGCGCGCGAGATGGTCGCAGAAAAGGGCATCCGCCCGCGCGGCATCCGCGTGGATTCGGGCGATATCGCCTATCTTTCGATCGAGGCGCGCAAAATGCTGGACGAGGCCGGGTTCCCGGATATGCAGATCATGGCGTCGAACTCCCTGGACGAGTATCTGGTGCGCGACCTGCTGGTGCAGGGGGCGCAGATCGACTCGTTCGGCATCGGCGAGCGCCTGATCACCTCCAAGTCTGAGCCGGTGTTCGGCGGCGTGTACAAGCTGGCCGCGGTCGAAAACGAGTGCGGGGAGATCGTGCCCAAGATCAAGGTTTCGGAAAACGTGGAAAAGATCACCACCCCGCATTTCAAGCAGGTGTACCGCCTGTTTGACAACAAGACCGGCAAGGCGATCGGCGATGTGCTGACCGTGCACGACGAGGTGATCG
>USLE01000376.1 GCA_900555465.1 uncultured Butyricicoccus sp. | reverse complement strand
TGAATGAAGCATACGCGACCGCGGTCGTGCTGCTGGTCGTCGTGCTGCTGATGAACGCGCTCTCGGCCTTTGTTGCCAAAAAGCTGACCAAAAAGTGATGGGCCGGAAAGCGGAGGACGGTATGGAGCACAGCGAATACGTACAGTCGATCCGGCGCATGGCGCCGTTCCGCAGCGCACAGCAGGATTTCACTGCGTACGATGCAGCCGCTTCGGCGCGCGCGCTGCGGCAGGCCTCCGGCATGAATGATAAAAGAGGGTTATCTATGAACGAAAATAAAATTGAGATCAAGGACATGAACCTCTACTACGGGGATTTCCATGCCCTGCACGATATTGATCTGGATATCAAGGCCAACGAGATCACGGCCTTTATCGGCCCGTCCGGCTGCGGCAAGTCCACCCTGCTGCGCTCGCTCAACCGCATGAACGATCTGGTTGAGGGCTGCAAGATCACGGGCGACATCCGTCTGGACGGCGAGGACATCTACCACGACTGCGACGTAAACCTGCTGCGCAAGCGCGTGGGCATGGTGTTCCAGAAGCCCAACCCGTTCCCAATGTCGATCTATGACAACATCGCCTACGGCCCGCGCACGCACGGCATCAAGAGCCGCGTGAGGCTCGATGAGATCGTCGAGACCTCGCTGCGCCACGCCGCGATCTGGGACGAGACCAAGGACTGCCTGAAAAAGTCCGCGCTGTCCATGTCCGGCGGCCAGCAGCAGCGTATCTGCATCGCCCGCGCGCTCGCGGCCGATCCCGAGGTGCTGCTGATGGACGAGCCAACCTCGGCGCTCGACCCGATTTCGACCGCGAAGATCGAAGACCTTGTTTTAGAGCTGAAAAAAGATTATACTATTGTCATGGTGACGCACAACATGCAGCAGGCCACCCGCGTATCCGATACCACCGCGTTCTTCCTGCTGGGCGACATGATCGAGGTCGGTGAGACCGAGAAGCTGTTCTCCATGCCCAAGGATAAGCGCACCGAGGACTACATCACGGGGAGGTTCGGCTGATGAGAAACCGTTTCGACACCCAGCTTCTGGAGCTGAACAACGAACTGATCGCAATGGGCGCGCTGTGCGAGAACGCGATCGCAAGCTCGGTCAAGGCGCTGCTCACCGAGGATCTCAAGCTCGCCGCATCCGCCATCCGCATCGATCAGGAGATCGACCGCAAGGAGCGTGAGATCGAGTCCATGTGCCTCAAGCTCCTGCTCCAGCAGCAGCCGGTCGCGAGCGACCTGCGCCTGATTTCGTCCGTGCTCAAGATGATCACGGATATCGAGCGCATCGGCGACCAGGCGAGCGATATCGCTGAGATCGTCACCTACCTGCCGAATACCTGCGGCCATAACAAGCACATCGAGGAGATGGCGCAGGCGACCATCAAGATGGTCACCGACAGTCTGGATGCGTTCGTGCGCCGCGACCTGACGCTCGCGTGGAGCGTCATCGAGTATGACGACGTGGTCGACAACCTGTTTACCGAGTGCAAAAAGGACCTGATCGCGGAGATCGCGAGCAACCCGGAGCACGGCGAGTGGGTGCTCGACATCCTGATGATCGCCAAGTATCTGGAGCGCATCGGCGACCACGCGACCAACATCGCCGAGTGGGTGGAGTTTTCCATCACCGGTTCGCACCGGAGCGCAGAGTAAAGGCGAAGTTTTCACGAAAATCACTGCGGCGCAGTGATTTTCTGTTACATGCGCGCCTTTCGGCGCGCGAATTGGGTCAAACACGGCCGCAATGGGCGGCCTTTGAGGAGGAAACGCATGATCTATTGCGTGGAGGATGACGCCGGCATCCGTGAGCTGGTCGTCTATACGCTGCAAAACACCGGGCTGGAAGCGCGCGGTTTTTCGGACGGCACTGCGCTGTTCGAGGCGCTGCGCACGGATAAGCCCCAGCTCATCCTGCTGGATATCATGCTGCCCGGCGAGGACGGCATCACCATCCTGCGGCGGCTGCGCGCCGCGCAGGAAACCGCAAACATTCCGGTCATCCTGCTGACGGCGAAAAACACCGAGTACGACAAGGTGATCGGGCTGGACAGCGGCGCGGACGACTATATCGCAAAGCCCTTCGGCATGATGGAGCTGGTCGCGCGCATCCGCGCGGTGCTGCGC
>USLE01000375.1 GCA_900555465.1 uncultured Butyricicoccus sp. | reverse complement strand
CGTCCGCACCTGGCTCAATTCATCGCTCAGGCCCGACAGACTCATCTGCTTATCCTTGACTTTATTATATCACATTTTTTCTTTGTGCGGTGTTGCCATAAGCTTCAAAACTTCCACTGGTATGTAGCCGGTATGGATTTTTTTGCTGCACACTCCAAGCTGGCAGAATACTACACATATATAGGCGTGGCTATTGACGAAGTGGCCGAAAATATACTAATCCTGAATGGCCGGCCCTATGCATCGCTCCGTGCGTTCATTGAGCACGCTTCCATCTCCGAAGCGGATGCCGCCTTTGTCCCATCGAAAATTATCTGGAACGTGGTTCTGGAGGATTTCACCTCCCTGCTCGATCCGGCCAAGCAAATCAAAAAAGCAGCCGATACCGAAGAGGTCATCCTGATTTCCTCTGCAATGGACGAATATATCCATTTCTTCAGCAAGGCGATTTGGATGCTGATGCAGCAGGCACAGTAAATGTCATAAAAATTGAAAAGCACAGATAAACGGGCAGGAGCGCCGGCTTGAATGAACAAAGCCGATGCTCCTGCCCGTTGCCTGTAAACGTTTGGTTTGTTACCGTTTCTCCGGCAGCGCGCACATGCTGTGCAGGCTAACCCCCAGCGTGGACAGGTTGTGCAGCATCGCCGAAGCCGCCGGCGGCAGCACACCCGCCATGCCCAGCGCAATCAGCACGCCGTTAAACCCGATGACAAAGCGGTAATTCGCATGGATGCGCGCCATCAGCGCCATAGCCAACTGCCGCAGCCGCACCAACTCCCACAGGCTGTCCGCGGCGATGGTAATATCCGCAATCTCGCGCGCAATGGCTGCGCCATCGCTGATGGCAATGCCCGCGTCTGCTTCGGACAGCGCCGGAGAATCATTGATGCCGTCACCTACCATCAGTACAGTATGCCCCTGACGGCGCAGGGCTGCCACATAGTCCGCCTTATCGGCTGGCAGCACACCTGCACGGAACTCGTCCATGCCTGCCTGCGACGCAATCGCAGCGGCCGTGCGCGGGCTGTCGCCCGTCAGCATGACGGTATGATGCAGGCCCAGGCCGCGCAGCGCCTCCAGCACACTGTGCGCTTCTTCGCGCAGCGGGTCAGAAATGCACAGCACCGCTGCCAGTTCACCATCTATAGCAAGATAAAGCTGGGAATATTCCGGCGGCAGGGCGTCAAACCGCGCCTGCTCTTCTGTAGGAATCTGCACGCCCTCATCCTCAAAGATAAAGTGTGCGCTGCCAATGCGCACCTGTTCGCCGTCCACTGCGCTGGCGATGCCGTGCGCGACCAGATATTCCACCTTGGAGTGATATTCCTCATGCGTCAGGCCACGGCGCTTGGCCTCCGCCACAACAGCGTTGGCCATCGAATGCGGGAAGTGCTCCTCCAGGCAGGCGGCGAGCCGCAGCATCTCGGCCTCGTCACGGCCGCCAAAGGGCACTACCTGCACCACCCGCGGGCAGGCGTGAGTCAGCGTGCCGGTCTTGTCGAACACAATGGTATCCGCCCCGGCCACAGCTTCAAGGAATTTTCCGCCCTTGACTGTGATGTGCTCCCGGCCGGCTTCGCGCATGGCGGACAGTACCGCAAGCGGCATGGCCAGTTTGAGCGCGCAGGAAAAGTCCACCATCAGCACAGACAGCGCGCGCGTCAAGCTTCGTGTCAGGACAAAGCCCAGCAGGCTGCCGGCAAACGTATAAGGCACCAGCTTGTCCGCCAGACCGGACGCTTTGGCTTCGGCGGCGGACTTCATCTGCTCAGAACGTTCGATCATGGTCACGATCTGGTCATAGCGGCTTTGGCCGGATGCCTGCCGAACCTCGATCACGCACTCGCCCTCCTCGACCACCGTGCCTGCATATACCGCGCCGCCCGGACGTTTGGGCACGGGGACCGGTTCGCCGGTGAGCGAAGCCTGATTGACGGTCGCCTCACCCTCGGCCAGTACGCCGTCCACCGGGATCACACCGCCTGCACGGATGACCACCCGGTCGCCCGGACGGACCTGCGCAATGGGGGTAAGGACCTCGCCGGCCGGTGTTTGCAGCCAAACGCGGTCGACATGCAGCGAAAGGCTCTCCGCCAGATCCGCCACAGACTTTTTCCGTGTCCAATCCTCGAGC
>USLE01000374.1 GCA_900555465.1 uncultured Butyricicoccus sp. | reverse complement strand
CCATGTGGGGCAAAGTGGGAACATCCTGCTTTTTCCCGTTTTCCACAGGGTGCTTTTTGCCGCGGACAAAAAAACAGCCGCCCTCCGGCAGCTGTTTTTCTTACGCTGAAATTCACTTGTTCGCGATGCTCTTAAAACGCTGGCGCGCCTTGCGCACTTCCTCGAGCGAGAGCGCGACCGCTTCCTCGGTGCGCTTGAGCGTGTCCTCGCAGTACTCGTTTGCCACGCGGCGCAGCTCGCGCGCCTGAATCTCGGCATTGCCCTGCACTTCCTTGGCCTTGCGGCGCGCGGCGACGACGATCTCGGTCTCCGAGACCATCTGGCGCGCATCCTCCTCCGCCTGACGGCGGATGGCCTCGGCCTCGCGCTTGCCCGAGGCGAGCATCTCGCTGCGCTTGGCTACGATGTCCTGCGCCGCCTGCAGGTCGCCCGGCAGGGTCGCACGCAGCTCATCGAGCAGGTCGAGCATGTGGTCGCGTTCGATAATGCACTTCTCATTTGCCAGCGGGATGCCCTTCGCATCCTGCACCATGTCATACATACTGTTGATCAGTTCGTCCAAAGTTGCCATCGTTTAACCTTCCTTTCTTGTGCGGCGCACAATATCCTGCATGATCCCGTCGGGGACGAAGCCGGCGACGCTGCCGCCGTGTACCGCAATATCCTTCACCACGGAAGAAGACAGGTACATGTATTCCGCGCTCGTCATCAGGAACACCGTATCCAGCTCGGGGTTCAGCTTCCTGTTGGCAAGCGCCATTTGAAACTCGTATTCAAAATCCGAGACTGCGCGCAGTCCCTTGACCACCGCACAGGCGCCCTGCTGTTTGGCATAGTCCGCCAGCAAGCCGCCGAAGGAGGTGATTTCAACGTTCGGCAAGCCGTCCGTTGTGCGTCGGAGGAGGTCCATGCGCTCCTCCACCGAAAACATCGGCTGTTTGTTCTGGTTGTGCATCACCGCAACGATCAGCCGGTCAAACATGACCGCCGCGCGGCGGATGATATCCAGATGGCCCAGGGTGACCGGGTCAAAGCTGCCCGGGTAAATGGCTGTTCTCATATTTTTCATCCGTTCCGCCGTCCTGCCGGCGCAGAACGGTAATCATAGTCGCACCGTAGCGGCGTTCACGGACGACTTCAAATCCGTGCGCAAAACAGTCCCCTACTGCACTTTCGCATATTATTATACCATTTGCCGACAGAATGTCAAACCTTTCTATCCAAAGCAGCGCATTTTCCAGAATTTTCCCACCATAAGGCGGGTCGAGGAAAATCAGGTCATAACCCCGCTTTGCAGCATGGGAAACGAACCGTTCCGCCTCTGCGCGGTGCAGCGCGGCGCGGTCGGACACCCGCGCGGCCTGCGTATTTTTATACACGATATTGTATGCCGTTTTGTCATGCTCCACAAAATCGCAGTGCTGCGCCCCGCGGGAAAGCGCCTCGATCCCGAGCTGGCCCGTGCCCGCAAAAAGGTCGAGCACCCGCGCGCCGCGGACGTGCTCCTGAATCAGATTGAACACGTTTTCCTTGACGCGGTCGGTCGTCGGCCGGGTGTTCATGCCGGGCACAGGCTGCAATTTACAGCCGCGCGCCGTGCCGGAAACCACACGCATGGCTCAGTCCTCCTTGTGAAAATAGTCGTATACCGCCTGCGCGGTGTTGCGCGGCACCACACGGGCAAGCTCCTGTTCGCTCGCCTGCCTGATGTTCTCAATGCCGCCGAAATGCTTGAGAAGGTCGGTGCGGCGCTTGTCGCCCACGCCCTCGATCTTGTCGAGCGTCGACCCGCGCACCTTTTTGCCGCCCAGCTTGCGGTTGTACTCGATCGCGAACCGGTGCACTTCCTCCTGGATGCGGCCGATCAGCGCGAACAGCGCAGGCGTGGCTGAAATGCCGAACTCGCGCCCGTCCGGCGCGACCAGCGCGCGGGTGCGATGGCGGTCGTCCTTGACCATACCGAAGCAGGGCGTGGTCAGCCCGAACGAGTCGAGCACCTCCTTGCACACGCGCACATGGCCCAGGCCGCCGTCGATCAGGAACGCATTCGGCAGGGGCGAAAACTTCTCGTCCCCGTCCACATAGCGCTGCACGCGGCGGGTAAGCATTTCCTTCATGGAGGCGTAGTCGTCCTGCCC
>USLE01000373.1 GCA_900555465.1 uncultured Butyricicoccus sp. | reverse complement strand
CGCACAGGCCGAGCAGGCAGCGCGTATCCGCGGTCGGCAGCTGCAGGCGCTGCAGCGCGCCCGTGGGCGTGATGCCGAGGCAGAGATGCAGGACCGGCATCCCCTGCTTTACCGCGCGGACCGCGTCGCGGCCGGTGCATACCAGAATCAGATTTTTCGTATATACCATGATGATCGACTCCCTTGTACTTCGGCAGCGCGCACGGCGGAATGTGCGGCGCTGCTCTGGACTTTTTGGACAAATTCTATTACACTATATGTGGCAACTGCCAAAGTGAGAACGCAGGAGTGAATGAATGAGCAAGCTGATTCCCGATTATGTTTTTGATTCGATTTATGATATTACCCCGGCTTTGCTGGCAAAGCACGGCGTGCGCGGCGTGCTGATCGACCTGGACGGTACGATGGCCTCGCACAAGGCGGCGCTGCCGCCGGAAAAGCTCTCGCCGTTCGTGCGCACGCTGCACGACGCGGGACTCAAGGTGCTGGTGTTTTCCAACAACCGCGAGGCGCGCGTGGGCAAGTTCTGCCGCGCGCTCGGCGTGGATTTCATCAGCCGGGCGGGCAAGCCGTTTTCCGCGGGGTTCCGCCGCGCGGCGGAGCGACTGGGCCTGCCGCTCGAGCAAATCGCGGTTGTGGGCGACCAGATCTTTACCGACGTGTTCGGCGGCAACCGCATGGGCGCGCTGACCTGCTATGTGCAGACGCTTGACCGCCGGTTTTTCTGGGTGAACGTGCGTTACCAGATCGAGCGCGGGTTCATTGAGCGCGGCAAGCACCGGATGGAAGCGAGGGCGCGCCATGAATAAAGCAAAGTTCGGCCCCGCGGGCAACTCGGAGTCCTTTGCCGCGGAAGGGTATAAGAAGAGCGAGGACGCGCCCGCGTGGCTCGCTGCCAAGGGACTGACCGCGTTTGAATACCAGTGCGGCCGCGGCGTGCGCTGCGGGGCGGAGACCGCGTTGAAGATCGGCGCGGCGGCCAGGGCGCACGGCATCCAGATGAGCATCCACGCGCCGTATTTCATCAACCTCTCGTCCGAAGAAACCGAGCGGATGGAAAAGAACGTCGGCTATGTGATGGAGACCGCGCAGCTCGCCGTGCCGCTGGGCGCCGCGCGCATGGTGGTGCACTGCGGCGGGCAGGGCAAGCTGACGCGTGAGCGCGCGATGCGCAACACGCACGAGAATGTGAAAAACATCCTGCGCGCGCTGGACGAGGCGCACCTGACCGGCTGCATGGTCTGCCTCGAGACGATGGGCAAGAAAAGCGTGCTCGGCTCGGCGGAGGAGGTTTGCGAGCTGGTCGCGGCGGACGACCGCCTGCTGCCCTGCATCGACTTCGGCCATCTCAACTGCCGCACGAACGGCGGCCTGTCCACCAGAGAGGACGTTGCGCGCCTGTTCGATCTGATGGAGAACACCATCGGCGTCGAGCGCACCCGCATCATGCACGCGCATTTCTCCCATATTGAGTACAACGACAAAGGCGAGGTGCGCCACCTGACCTTTGCCGATACGGTATACGGGCCGGAGTTCCTGCCGGTCGCGCAGGAGGCCGCGGCGCGCGGCTATGCGCCGACCTTTATCTGCGAATCCGCGGGCACGCAGGCCGAGGACGCGGTGACCATGATGGAATTATATGAGAAGGAGATAACGCTATGAAAAAAGTGCTGCTGATCCACGGACCCAACCTCAACCTGACCGGCCAGCGCGAGCCGGGCATCTATGGCTCGGATACGCTGGCGTCCATAAATGCCGAGGTCGTGACCAAGTGCGAGCGCCTTGGAATGGAATGCGCGGTGTTCCAGTCCAACTCGGAGGGCGCGCTGATCGACCGCATCCATGCCGCGCGCGAGGACTGCGACGCGATCATCATCAACGCGGGCGCATACACGCATTACAGCTATGCGCTGCGCGACGCGATCGCGGCGGTGCGCCTGCCCTGCGTGGAGGTGCACATGTCCAACGTGCACGCGCGCGAGGAGTTCCGGCACAAGTCGGTCATCGGGCCGGTGTGCGCGGGTGTGATCGCGGGCTTTGGCAAGCACAGCTATCTGCTGGCCGTGGATGCGGTCAAGGCAATCATTGGGTGAGGCGATTTAGTGTGAAAGTAAGTACCGGTTCGGCGCAGATAAAAGGGCGCACGGAACCAGC
>USLE01000372.1 GCA_900555465.1 uncultured Butyricicoccus sp. | reverse complement strand
ATCGAAATTGTGCGGGGGATCATGGCGCAGGTCGCGTCCGATCGGTGCGTCGGCTGCGGCAAATGCGCCAAGGAATGCCCGGCCAGCATTATCACGGTTCAGGAGGTCGGGACATGAAAAAACATTGGTACGATTACCTTTGGATCGCTTCGCTGCTGTATCTCATACTGGGATTTTTCAATATCCTGTTTGCGTGGCTGGGTCTGCTCTGCTTTTTCATCCCGCTGATTATTTCCGTGGCGAAAGGAACCAAGGGATACTGCAACCGATACTGCGGGCGGGGGCAGCTGTTCGGGCTGCTGGGCGGCCGCTTTGGACTGTCCCGCAAAAAGGAGATTCCGGCGTGGATGAAAACCAAGGCATTCCGTTACGGCTTCCTGGTCTTTTTCTTTGCCATGTTTTTCGTGATGCTCTGGAATACTTATCTGGTCTTTGCCGGTGCGCAGGATCTGAGCCGGATTGTCACACTGCTGTGGACCTTCCGGCTGCCCTGGCACTGGGCCTATCATGGGACGCTGTTTCACAGCGGCGTCGCGCAGTTCGCGTTCGGATTCTACAGCGTAATGCTGACGTCTACCGTCCTCGGGCTGATCACAATGGTGCTGTTCAAGCCGCGCAGCTGGTGCGTTTATTGCCCGATGGGCACCATGACGCAGCTGATCTGCAAAGCGAAAAATAAGAAAAGCATGACGTAAGGTCATGCTTTTCTCTTTGTTTTGGGATCATGCCGCCCATTTACTGGTTGATCGATTCGACGATCGCATCCGCGAGGGCGTCCAGTTCGCCCGCTTTGTCCGCGTGCAGCGCGGAGGCCATAGACAGGCGCTCGTTCAGCACAGTCATGTTTTTGAGCTCTTCGTCAATGAACTTCTGCATCAGGTCGCCCGACTTGACCGCCCACGAACCGTTCTCGATGATCGCAAAGGTGCGGTTCTGCAAATTGAGCGCCTTCATATCCATCAGGTAATTGTGCATCACCGGATAGATGCCCAGATTATAGGTCACAGACGCGAGCACGACATGGCTCAGGCGGAAGGTCTCGGAGATCAGATAGGAAACATGGGTGTTGGACACGTCATACAGCCAGACGTTCGTGATGCCCCTCTCACACAGGCGGCTCGCCAGCGCCTGCGCCGCGGCCTCGGTGTTGCCGTACATCGAGGCGTAGGCGATCATAACGCCCTTTTCCTCGGGTTCGTAGCGGCTCCAGTGGTCGTACTTGTCGATGAAGTACATCAGATCCTTGCGCCAGACCGGGCCGTGCAGCGGGCAGATGAACTTGATCTGATCCAGGATGCCCGCCGCCTTTTTGAGCAGCAGCTGGACATGCGGGCCGTATTTGCCCACGATGTTGGTCAGATAGCGGCGTGCATCGTCGATCCAGTCGCGGTCGAAGTTGACTTCATCCGCAAACAGCTTGCCGTCCAGCGCACCGAACGAGCCGAACGCATCCGCGGAGAACAGCGCGCCGTTTGTGGTGTCAAAGGTGACCATCGCCTCGGGCCAGTGCACCATAGGCGCGGCAATGAAGGTCACAACGTGCTTGCCGAAGCTCTGGGTATCGCCCTCTTTGACCTCAATCAGCTCGTGGCCGTCAATGTCGAAGCCAAACTGGCGCATGAGCATGAACGACTTTTCGGTCGAGATCACTTTGACCGACGGGTAGCGGATCAGGATCTCCTCGATCGACGCGCCGTGGTCGGGCTCCATATGGTTGATGACCAGATAGTCCAGCGGGCGGCCGTCCAGCAGGTGCTCGATGTTCTCCAGCAGCTGGCGGCAGGCCGACCAGTCCACGGTGTCAAACAGCGCGGTCTGCTCATCGAGCAGCAGATACGCGTTATAGGATACGCCGCGCGGGATGGGATGGATATTTTCAAACAGGGCAAGGCGATGGTCATTCGCACCGACCCAATACAGATCGTCCGTTACATTGCGTACGCAGTACATACAGTCTCCTCCTTTTTATTTGGTCAGGCCTCGATGAACATGTCTTTGCCTTCGCCGCACTCCGGGCATACCCAGTCCTCGGGCAGCTTTTCAAACAGCGTGCCGGGCGCGATCTCGGCATCCTCGTCGCCCAGCTCGGGAACGTACTCATAGCCGCAGCCGCCGCAGACATAGCGCTTGCCGATCGGCTCGGGCTTGGGGACGGG
>USLE01000371.1 GCA_900555465.1 uncultured Butyricicoccus sp. | reverse complement strand
GTCTGAACATGGGCGCGCGCGGCGCGGCTGCGACCTCGGGCGCTGCCGAAACCAGCCGCATCGCGGTCGACAACCAGTACCGCAGCGACCTGAACGCGCTCGGACAGGCGCGCCTTCAGGCCCGCGCCGCGGCGCAGGACGCCGCCTCCGAACAGACGGCGGCGCTCGAAAACGAGTATTACACCGCCGCGGAGAGCGCCGCGCTCCAGCAGGCGCAGGCCCAGCTGGCGCAGTTCAACGCGGACCGCGATTACGGGCTGTCGCTCGCCGGGCTGACCGGTTTCTTAAACGGCACGCCCACGCTCGCCTACCGCGAGTATCAGGCCGGGCTGTCCAGCATGGCGAGCGAGGCGCAGGCCGAGGCCTACGAGCAGGCGCTCGACCGCTGGAAGACCAGCGGCTATGTGCAGGCGGGCGACGCCGCGATTCTGGGCGTGCCCGCGGGCACGCCGACCGCGGACGCCAGCTACCGCAATGCCAGCCTTGCGCTCCAACGCTGGAAAGCCGGATACTGGTACTGATCCGCCTTGCAGGCGCAAAAAAGCCGCTCACCGTATTGGTGAGCGGCTTTTATTATGCGCTTTTTCTTACTTGTTCTTCAGGTTGAAGAAAGCGTCCTTGCCGAGGTACTGTGCAACGTCCTCGCCCAGCTCTTCCTCGATGCGGAGCAGCTGGTTGTACTTCGCAACACGGTCGGTACGGCTCGGTGCACCGGTCTTGATCTGGCCGGCGTTGAGCGCAACCGCGATGTCCGCGATGGTCGCGTCCTCGGTCTCGCCCGAACGGTGGGAAACAACAGCGGTGTAGCCCGCGCGGTTCGCCATCTGGATCGCGTCCAGCGTCTCGGTCAGGGAGCCGATCTGGTTAACCTTGATCAGGATGGAGTTCGCAACGCCCATGTCGATGCCCTTCTTCAGGCGCTGGGTGTTGGTAACAAACAGGTCGTCGCCGACCAGCTGGATCTTGTCGCCAAGAGCCTTGGTCAGCATCTCCCAGCCTTCCCAGTCCTCTTCAGCCATGCCGTCCTCGAGGGAGATGATCGGATACTTCTCAGCGAAGTTCTTCCACATCTTAACCAGCTGCTGCTGGGTCATCTTCTTGCCGGACTTCGGCTGGATATAGCACTTCTCCTCGTCGTTCCACCACTCGGAGGAAGCAGCGTCGATCGCGATCATGAAGTCCTCGCCCGGCTTGTAGCCAGCCTCTTCGATCGCCTTAACGATCACCTTGAGCGCGTCCTCATCCTTCTTCAGGTTGGGCGCGTAGCCGCCCTCGTCGCCAACGCCCGCAGCCGGGGTGCCGTTCTCCTTGAGGGTGGTCTTGAGCTGATGGAATACCTCAGCGCAGCGGCGCAGCGCCTCGCGGAAGGACGGAGCGGAAACCGGCATGATCATGAATTCCTGGATCTCGACGTTGTTGGTCGCGTGCGCGCCGCCGTTCAGGATGTTCATCATGGGCATCGGCAGGGTCTTGGCATTGCAGCCGCCGATGTAGTTGTACAGCGGCAGGGAAAGCGCCTCAGCAGCAGCCTTGGCAACCGCCAGGGATACGCCCAGGATCGCGTTTGCGCCGAACTTGGTCTTGTTCGGGGTGCCGTCCGCCTCGATCATGGCCTTGTCGATAGCCTGCTGGTCGAGCGCGTTCATGCCGATGATGGTCTCAGCGATCTCGCCGTTGACAGCGTCAACAGCCTTCAGAACGCCCTTGCCATTGTAGCGGGACTTGTCGCCGTCGCGCAGCTCGCAAGCCTCGAAGATACCGGTGGAAGCGCCGGACGGAACAGCCGCGCGGCCCATGTAGGCGCCGGTGTCGCCCTCAACATAAACCTCAACCTCAACGGTCGGATTGCCGCGGGAGTCCATTACCTCACGGCCGAGTACATCAACAATTTCAATGTAGCCCTTCATAATTCTGTTCTCCTTTATAATAAATTTGGAAACGCTGACAAATAAAATGGAGAGTAGGGCACGGGGAACGATTCCCCTTCCCTTTTCTGCTTCCCGCGGAAGCGCAGTATGCGCCCCTGCGGGTCTGCGCGGAAAAATCGCGCTGAGGCAGGCGCCGCAGCGCCATGCCTTTCCGATTCCCCGTAAAAGTCCAGCTCCGCCGGACTTTTACACCGCTGCCCGCGCCGCGGCGGCGCGGCCTCGTCCGCCGTGCGGACGAGAGGGGGTTA
>USLE01000370.1 GCA_900555465.1 uncultured Butyricicoccus sp. | reverse complement strand
CTTGTCTCGTGGGCTCGGAGATGTGTATAAGATTCAGGGTGATCGGCGCGTTTTTCCAGATCCCGCTTCAAAACCTGATCGGCGGGGAAAGCTCGCCGGCCTTCGGCCTGTTCAGTGCGGCCTACCGCATCTATACGGCCATGCTCGTGATCTCGACGGTCGGCCTGCCTGCGGCGCTCTCCAAAATGGTCGCGGAGGCGACCGCCTGCGGGCGCGAGCGCGAGGTGCGGCGGATCGTCCGCGTGGCGGCGGGGATCTTTGTCCCGGTCGGCGCGCTGGCCACGGTTATCCTGCTGTGCGGCGCGGATACGTTTGCGGGCTGGATCAAAAACCCGGACGCGGAGCTCGCGGTCATGGCGATCGCGCCGAGCGTGCTGATGGTCTCCATCCTCTCGGTGTTCCGCGGGTATTATCAGGGGCGTTCCAATATGGTGCCGACCGCGGTCTCGCAGGTCATCGAGGCGATGGGCAAGCTGTTCGTCGGCCTGGGGCTCGCCTGGTACGCGGTGCAGCAGGGGATGAACGAGCCGCAGACCGCCGCGATGGCGGTGCTCGGCGTGACGCTCGGCGAGGTCGTTGCGGCGGCCTATATGCTCGTACAGGCGGCGGCGACCCGCCGGCGCGCCGAGCGCGTGCGCGTGCTCAATGACGCCGTGCGGCCGACCGGCCAGCTGGCAAAGACCCTGCTGTCGCTGTCCATCCCGATCACGATCAGTTCGGCGGTCATGAGCCTGACCGACCTGATCGACGTGGCGCTGATCTCGGCGCGGCTGCAAAGCCCGGCGGTCGGCATGACGGCGGAGCAGGCGACCACGGCTTACGGCATCTACACCGGCAACGCGGTCAACTTCTTCAACCTGCCGCAGACGCTGATCACGGCGCTTGCGGTCAGTGTGCTGCCCACCATCGCGAGCGCGCGGGCGGCGCAGAACTTTACAAAGGTCTCCCGGACGCTTGCGACCACGCTGCGCCTGACCATGATCATCACACTGCCGGCGGGCGCGGGCTTTCTGCTGCTGTCCGGGCCGATCCTGCGCCTGTTTTACTCCGAGGGCACCGAGCTCGGCGGGCAGCTCATGGCGCTGCTCGGCTTTGCCGTGCCCGCGGTCGCGCTGGTCGCGATCACGAACGCGGTTTTGCAGGCCTTCGGCCGCATCGACCTGCCGCTGATCTCGATGTTCCTCGGCGCGCTGGTCAAGATCTTCGGGGATTATTATCTGATCGGCATCCCCGAGCTGAACATCGCGGGCGCGCCCATCAGCACGGCGGTGTGCTACTGGCTGATCGCGCTCATCAACCTGTTCCACATCAGCCGGCTGTCGCACAGCCTGCCGCCCATCGGCAAGACCGTGGGGCGGCCGCTCGCGGCGACTGTCGGCATGGGTGCGGCGACCTATATCTGCCACACCCTGCTGCTGCGGGTGACGGATGCAGCGCCGGGCGCGGCGGCAGATAAGCTCGTCACGCTCATTGCGATCGCGGTCGCAGTTGCGGTTTACGGCGTGCTGCTGCTCATGCTGCACGCGGTGGACAGGGAAGATATGCTGCTTTTGCCAAAAGGTGAAAAAATTGCAGATATTTTACATTTAAAATAGCAGGAAGTGCGCAAAAATGGTTGATTTTCAGAAAAAAGAGAAGTATAATTTTAACGATCTGCTAAGGATCATGGAGATCCTGCGTGCGCCGGACGGCTGCATGTGGGACCGGGAGCAGGACCACCAGTCCATCCGACGCAACTTCATTGAGGAGACCTACGAGGTCTGCGAGGCGATCGACGAGCAGGACCCCGAGCATCTCAAGGAAGAACTCGGCGACGTGCTGCTGCAGGTCGTGTTCCACACCGAGATGGAAAAGGAAAAAGGCGTGTTCGATATCGGCGACGTGGCGGACGGCATCTGCAAAAAGCTGATCTACCGCCATCCGCATATTTTCGGCACGGTCGAGGTCGGCTCGTCCGAGGAGATCCTGCGCAACTGGGATGAGCTCAAGCGCAAGGAAAAGCATCAGGAGACCGATACCTCTGCGCTCGAGAGCGTGGCCAAGAGCCTGCCCGGCCTGATCCGCGCGGAAAAGCTGCAGAAGAAAGCGGCCAAGGTCGGCTTTGACTGGGAAAACGCGCAGGGCGCGCTCGAAAAGGTCGAGGAGGAGCTGGACGAGGTCAAGCGGGCCGTAGCGGG
>USLE01000369.1 GCA_900555465.1 uncultured Butyricicoccus sp. | reverse complement strand
AAATACCTGCGGGGCATCCTGTGCAGGCTGTTTCACATTACATGAGAGAAAAGCAGAGGCAAAAAGGCCTCTGCTTTTTTCATATTCCGCGAAACAAGCTCATATGGTGATACAGGAGCAGCAGTGAAACGAAGGAGGCAGCATCAATGGAACTGAATCAAACAAGCATCTGCTACTACGACAAAAGGCTGGCGCGCATCTCGACCTGTACGGAAAGCACGGATTCCATCGTACCGGATACCTTCCCGGATATCGGCCGGGTGGTCTGCGCCTATGGGACGGCGGCGGTCAAGGATCAGGGGCCGCAGAGCGGACGGCTGCTGATCTCCGGCACCGTGCAGGCCACGGTTTTGTACGAGCCGGAAAGCGGCGGCGGGCTGCGCCGCCTGTCCGTACCGGTCAGCTTTGCGCATATTGAGGAATGCGAGGGCATGGACGCAGACGCGGTCTGCGCGGTAACCTGCCATGCAGCGGCAGTGGACGCAGTCGCAGTCAACAGCCGCAAGCTGAATGTAAGCGTCCAGCTCATTTTTTCCATAGAAGGATATTGCAAAACCGCGTGTGAGGTCACGGAGACCGTCGATATCCCCCATGTCGAGCTGCTCAGCGGTATGCAGACCGTGACGCTGGTCGATCAGGCGCGGGCATATCCGGTCACTGTTTTGGACGATATCACCATGCAGGATGCGGCCGGGCTGTCGCTACTGCATACATCGTGTACGATGCGTGCCTCCGAATGCCGTGCCATGCACGGCAAGATCGTGCTCAAGGGGGAGGCCGATATCCGCTGCCTTGCCTTGCAGGAGGACGACGCGATCCGTGTTTTGACGAGCAGCACACCGTTTACGCAGATCCTGGAGATGCCGGATGCGGAAGAGGGCGATGCTGTCAATGCGCAGCTGTGTGTCCGCGAGGCGGACTGCCGGCTGGAGGCCGACGGCCTGCTCTCCTATACGGTCTCTGCCAACGCAGTGATCTGCATCCGCCGCACGAAAGCGGTCCGGCGGATCGACGACCTGTACCTGCCGGGCAAGACGCTCCAGCTGCAGGAGGACAAAATCGTCCTGCACTCCATGCCGCCGCTGGTGCCGTTCACGGCAGAGGCGGCCGAGACCCTCCAGACCGCACAGCACGTTTCCCATGTGGTTTCGGCGGAGGCCTTCTGCTGCGGTGCAAAGCGGGGTGCGCCGGACGAACTGCTCCTCACCGCAGCGGTACAGGTGCTTTATCTGGGCGACGATCAGCAGCTGTGCGCATTGCAGCGTATGCTGCCGCTGACAATGCCGTGCACCGCTGCGGGAGAGGTCTCGCAGATCGAACTGTCTGCGCGCGCGTCCTCGGCAGGGGAGAAAGGCATCCTGCTGTCTGTGACCGCCGCGGGGATGGCGGCGGCCGAAGATCACTGCACCTTCCGGCACATCACAGCCGCGGAGGCCGGGGAGCCGCAGCAGGATCGCAGCGGCGTGACGCTTTTGCTGCGGTACGTTGACAAAGAGCAGCCGCTGTGGGACATTGCCAAAAGCTGCGGCACCACGATGGACGCGATCCGGCAGGCAAACGAGCTCGCAGCCGATGTATCCAGCGTTGCGGGCACCATGCTGCTGATTCCAATTCAGGCTTGAAAGGCGGGGAAAGAATGGAAAACCAGATCTATCATCAAATCAGCGCGCGCACGGGCGGCGATATCTATATCGGCGTGGTCGGCCCGGTGCGCACCGGCAAGTCCACGCTCATCAAGCGCTTTATGGAGACAATGGTGCTGCCCGGCATGGAAAACCTGTATAAGCGCGAGCGGGCGCGCGACGAGCTGCCGCAGTCCGGCACAGGACGGACGATCATGACCGCAGAGCCCAAATTCGTGCCCGAAGAAGCGGCCGAAATATCACTGCCTGACGGCGGCACCTGCCGCATCCGGCTGGTGGACTGCGTAGGCTATCTCGTAGACGGTGCGCTCGGCAGCATGGAGGACGATGCGCCGCGCATGGTATCCACCCCGTGGCGCGAGGAGCCGATGACGCTGGCGGAAGCGGCAGAGGTCGGCACGCACAAGGTAATCGGCGAACACTCGACCATCGGGCTGGTCGTGACCACAGACGGCAGCTTTTCCGACATCCCGCGCGAAAACTATGCGCCCGCGGAAAAGCGCGTCATCGAGGAGCTGACCGCGCTCGGCAAGCC
>USLE01000368.1 GCA_900555465.1 uncultured Butyricicoccus sp. | reverse complement strand
GGGTGAGCGTGCCCGCGCGGAAGGAATTGGCGATCGCCGGGGCGCCCTCGGCCTGTACGCCGATGACCTGAATGCGCGGGTTGATCTGCTTGGCGCAGGCCGCGATACCCGAGATCAGGCCGCCGCCGCCCGCGGGGACAAAGATCATATCCACAAACGGCAGGTCGCGCAGGATCTCGAGCGCGATCGTGCCCTGACCCGCCATGACGTCCTCATCGTCAAACGGATGGATGAATTCCGCGCCGGTCTCCTCGCAGATCTCGCACGCCCTCGCGTAGGCTTCGTCGTAGATGTTGCCCGCGAGCACGACTTCCGCGCCGTAGCCCTGGGTCGCAGAGACCTTGGCGATCGGCGCGGAGCGCGGCATGACGATGGTGGACTTGACGCCCACCGAGCTTGCTGCGAAGGCAACGCCCTGCGCGTGGTTGCCCGCAGAGGAGGCAACGACCGCGTGCAGGCCGCCCTCGGCGTAGCGCTTCATGATCTTGTTATACGCGCCGCGCACCTTGAACGAACCGGTTTTCTGCTGGTTTTCGTACTTCAGATAAACCTCCGCGCCGGTCATGGCTGAAAAGGTACAGGACGTGGACAGCGGGATGTTGTGAATGACATTTTTCAGGCGGTCGGCTGCCGCTTCAAAATCTTTGAGTTCTAGCATAGTATATTTCCCCAATTTAGCAAGATAGAATTATCATATCATCTTTGCCCCGGGTTTGCAAGGGGAATGCACGTCGCAGGCGCATTTTGGGTTGCCATTGGGGAGGGATTTTGCTATACTATAGTAGATATAGACTACATACCGGAGGGTAAACAGAGATGGACGAGCAGAGCAAGGGCTTCCGCAGCGCGTTGTTCGGCGGCTTTAAGCGCGAGGACGTGCTGCAGTACATAGAGCAGACCGACAGCAAATACTACGCGGAGACCGAGGAGCTGCGCCGCCAGCTGACCGAGGCGCAGTCCGCGCTGGAAGAGCTGCGCCGCCAGAACGAAACGCTGACCGAGAAGAATGCCGAGCTGCTCGAGCGTCTGGGGGAGATGACGCTGGATACGGATAAGATCCGCGCCCAGCTGGATCAGATCGAGAGCGGCTTTTCGCTGCAGACCACGGAGATCGAGGCGCAGAACGCCCGGGCGCATGAGCTTGCGGCGGAAAACGACCGCCTGACCGCGGAAAACGCCAAGCTCGCCGCCAAATGCGGGGAGTACGACGCATCCAAGGACAAGATCGCGGAGATGGAGCTGTCCGCCTACCGCCGCGCCAAGCAGATCGAGGAGGACGCCAAGACCGAGCTGCAAAAGCTGCGGCGCCAGTCGCTCGAGATGATCGATCAGGTCAAGCGGCAGCTGGACGCGACAAAAGAGAATTACCGCACCGTGCTCGCGCGCAGCCAGCAGGAGTCGGCGGAAATGGCGCGCAAGGCCGGCGAGGTGCTGGGCGAGATCGACCGCATCACTGCCGCGCTCGGCAAGGGCGAGGCGGATAAGTCCCGCAACGGCCTGCGCGAAGTGCTGAACAGTCTGCGACCGAAAACGGAGGAATAAACGATGGCACATTATGATCTGAAAACCGAAGAGCTCAAAGAGATGGCGCCCAAGCTCCGCGCGGGCGACACGGTCTCGCTGACCGGCACGGTATACACCGCGCGCGACGCGGCACACAAGAAGATCGTTGCGGCGATGGACGCGGGCGAAGCGCTGCCGTTCGATCTGGACGGCGCGGCGATCTACTACGCCGGCCCCACGCCCGCCAAGCCCGGACAGGTGATCGGCTCGGTCGGGCCGACGACCTCGGGCCGCATGGACCCCTTTGCGCCCCGCCTGCTGGATGCGGGCCTCGCCTGCATGATCGGCAAGGGTGTGCGCAGCAAGGATGTGCAGGACGCGATGGCGCGCAACGGCGCGGTCTACATGGTCGCGATCGGCGGCGCGGGCGCGGCAAAGGCTGCGTCGATCAAAAACGTCGAGGTCATCGCGTACGACGAGCTGGGCTGCGAGTCGGTCAAGCGGCTGACGGTCGAGAACTTCAGCGCGATCGTATCGCAGGACTGCGTGGGCGGCAACCTGTACACCGAGGGCGTTGCAAAATATAAAAAGTAAAGAGCAGCGGCCGTGTGCCGCTCCAGCTTGTCGAAAAAGTCCCCGCGCCGCAGCGCGCATCAAATAGAAAGTGGGCGCTATCGCGTC
>USLE01000367.1 GCA_900555465.1 uncultured Butyricicoccus sp. | reverse complement strand
GAGGCAAACGACTTCACCGGCAAGACCGTCATCCCGTTCTGCACCTCGTCCTCTTCCGGACTCGGCGAGAGCGGCGCGCTGCTTGAGCAGGCAGCCGGTACCGGCGAATGGCTGGACGGCCAGCGCTTCTCCGGCAATGTTTCCGAAAGCGACGTCGCCCAGTGGCTGGACAGCCTCGCCCTTTCCTGACCCCTGAACCACAGAAGGAGCAGTTATGAACAGAAAACGTATGCAGCGCCTGCTGGCCGCAGGCCTGTCCGCCGCGCTGGCGCTTTCGCTGAGCGCCTGCGGCGGCAGCACAGCGGCGCAGGACGATAATACCGCCTCCGCCCCGTCCGGCGAAAGCACGGGCGCAGCGCAGCCCGCGGACTACGGCAACATCCTGATCGCCTACTTCACCGCGGATGAAAACACCGAGCCGGATGCGGTCAGCTCGGCGAGCGTGACCGAGATCGGCGGCGAGGAGGTCGGCCGCGTGCGCGCGGTCGCGGACATGATCGCCGCGGAGACCGGCGGCGAGCTGTTCTCCATCCAGACCTCGGTCGAGTACCCCGAGGACGGCGGCGCGCTCATCGACTACGCCGCTGAGGAGCAGGACCAGAACGCCCGCCCCGAGCTGATCTCGCACATCGAAAACCTGGACGACTACGACACCATCTTCATCGGCTACCCCAACTGGTGGGCGGATATGCCGATGGTGCTGTACAGCTTTTTCGACGAGTACGACTTTGCGGGCAAGACCATCATCCCGTTCAACGTCCACAACGGCAGCCGCTTCTCGCACACGATCGAGACCATTCAGGAGCTGGAACCCGAGGCAACCGTCATCGAGGACGGCTTCACGGTCAGCGAACACGACGTGGCGGACGCACAGGCGGATGTCGCAAGCTGGCTGGAAGGGCTTGGTTTTTAAATTCCCCTTGACTTGAAGTCCACTTCAACTTGTATACTCGAATCAGACCGGCCGGACATCCCCACAGCTCACAAAGCGCACCGAACAGACGGCTGTCCGGCCTTTCTGACACCCGTATACAAACGTCCCGAGCTGAAAGCCCTGCCGGAGAATCTGGATGATTACGATACCATCTTCCTTACCGGCACGCCCGAACTGCTGACGAGGTATGCGGAGATGGTGCCGCCGGTGGACGAACAGAAGTAACTGCATCATAACAAACGGAGGAAAAACGATATGAAACAAATCAAAAGGATATGCGCGCTGGCGCTCGCCTGTGCACTCAGCTTCAATGCCACCGCTTTTGCGGCGCTGGACGACACCGGCTACACCGACGTGGATGCGGACGCATGGTATGCGGACGCGGTCTCCTACGTCACGGACAGTGGCCTGATGGGCGGCACCTCGTCCACCGCGTTTTCGCCCGAGGACGCGATGACACGTTCCATGCTCGCGACCGTGCTGTACCGCGCGGCGGAAAGCCCGGCGGTGACCGGCAGCGATGACTTCACCGACACAGCGGACGGCACCTGGTACACCGCCGCAGTGCTATGGGCCTCCCAGCAGGGCCTTGTCACCGGCTACGGCGACGGCACGTTCGGCACGGACGACCCGGTATCCCGCGAGCAGATCGCTGCCATCCTGTGGCGCTATGCAGGCAGCCCGGATGCACAGTCCGGCACGGACTTCGCGGATGAGGCTGCGATCTCTGCCTATGCTGCGGACGCAGTTGACTGGGCGCGCGCGAACGGCATCGTAAACGGCAAGGAAAACAACACCTTTGACCCACAGGGCAATGCCACCCGCGCGGAGGTAGCCACCATCCTGCGCGGCTACCTGACGATGGGCGCGCCCGAGGAGCCGACCACGCCGGATGAGGAAAGCAATGCGCTGGTCGTCTACTTCTCCGCCACCGGCAACACCGAAGCCGCCGCAGGCTATATTGCGGACGCCGCGAACGCAGACCTGTTTGAAATCACCCCGGCGGAGCCATACACCTCGGATGACCTGAACTGGACCGACCCGGACAGCCGCGTGGTCTATGAGTACGAAAACCCGGATGCGCGCGACATTGCGCTGGCAACGGATACACCGGAAAACTGGGAGGACTACGACACGGTGTTCATCGGCTACCCGATCTGGTGGGGCATCGCCGCGTGGCCGGTGAGCAGCTTCGTAGAGGCAAACGACTTCACCGGCAAGACCGTCATCCCGTTCTGCACCTCGTCCTCTT
>USLE01000366.1 GCA_900555465.1 uncultured Butyricicoccus sp. | reverse complement strand
GAGCTGTGGCACGGCCCAACCTGCGCGTTCAAGGACATGGCGCTGCAGATGCTGCCGCACCTGCTGACCGCCTCGCTGCGCAAGACGGGCGAGACGCGCACGGCGTGCATTCTGGTCGCCACCTCGGGCGACACGGGCAAGGCCGCGCTCGACGGCTTCCACGACGTCGAGGGCACCAAGATCATGGTCTACTACCCGGTGGACGGCGTTTCCCCCATGCAGAAGCTGCAGATGGTCACGCAGGAGGGCAGAAACGTCGAGGTCGTCGCGATCCGCGGCAACTTTGACGACGCGCAGAGCGCGGTCAAGCGCATCTTCACGGACGAAACCGTGCGCGAGGGGCTTGACAAGGATGGTATGATGTTATCGTCAGCCAATTCCATCAACTGGGGCCGTCTGGCGCCGCAGATCGCGTACTACATTTCCGCGTACTGCGATATGGTCAAGAGCGGCGCGGTCAAAATGGGCGGCAGGATCAACATCTGCGTCCCGACCGGCAACTTCGGCAATATCCTCGCGGCGTATATCGCAAAGCAGATGGGCCTGCCGGTGAACAAGCTGATCTGCGCCTCCAACCTCAACAACGTGCTGACCGACTTTTTCAAAAAGGGCGGCAGCTATGATAAAAACCGCGATTTTTACACCACCACCTCGCCCTCGATGGACATCCTGATCTCGTCCAATCTCGAGCGCCTGCTGTTCTTCGCGTCGGATTACGACGACAAGCTGGTCGCGGACCTGATGGACCAGCTCGCAAAGGGCGGCAGCTATCAGGTGGCGGCGGATGTGTTCGCAAAGATCGAAGCGGACTTCGACGCGGGCTGCTGCGACGACGCCGCGGCGGCGCAGACCATCAAGGCACTGTGGGAAAACGAGCACTACCTGTGCGACACGCACACGGCGGTCGCTGTCCGCGTGTACGAGGACTATCGCGCGCGCACGGGCGACACGACCCCGGCCGTGATCGCGTCCACGGCTTCGCCGTTCAAATTCTGCCGGTCGGTGATCGAGGCGCTCGGCGGCACGCTTGAGAAGGATGACGTGTCCCAGTTGGACGTGCTGACCGGGCTCACGGGCGTACCGGCGCCCGCGCCGCTCGCCGCGCTGGCGGGCAAAACGCCGCGCTTTGACCGCGTGGTGGACAAGGCCGACATCCTTTCGACCGTCGGCCTGCTGAGGGACCTGTAAGCATGGCGCTTTACACGCTGGCCGACCTGCACCTGGCGACGGGTGTGGAAAAGCCGATGGATATTTTCGGCGGCCGCTGGCAGGGCTATACGGACAAGATCGTGACGCGCTGGAAGGCGCTCGTCGCGCCGGAGGATACGGTCGTACTCGGTGGCGACATCTCGTGGGGCATCAGCCTCGCGGAAGCGAAGGGCGATTTCGCCTTGATCGAGTCGCTCCCGGGCAAAAAGATCATCCTCAAGGGCAACCACGACCTGTGGTGGGAGACTGCGGCGAAAATGCACCGCTTTCTGGACGAAAACGGATTTACCAGCATGGATTTCCTGCACAACAACTGCTTCTTTTACGGCAATACCGCCCTGTGCGGCACGCGCGGCTGGCCGTTTGAGGAGGACTTCTCCGACCCGCACAACGAGAAGATCTTCCGCCGCGAGCTGCTGCGGCTGGAGGCCTCTTTAAAGCTCGGCGCGGCGCAGGACCCGGAGGAGATCATCTGTTTCCTGCATTACCCGCCGCTCTACGCGAATTTCCGCTGCGGCCCGATGATCGAGCTGATGCAGAAGTACGGCGTGCGCCGCTGCATCTACGGCCACCTGCACTCGGACAGCCTGCGCTGGGCGGTCGAGGGCGAGCACGAGGGAATCGAATGGCGGCTGGTTTCGGGCGATCATGTGGATTTTACGCCTGTTTTTTTGAAAAAATAGAAAAAAGTGTGGAAATCCATAAAATAATCTGATAAAATAATTTAGATACCATAGAAGTATTCAAGTAAGGAGTTTGGCAACATGGAACTGAAAAACACGGAAAAGCAGGAGCACAGCGTTGTAGCCCTGACGATCGAGATCACCAAGGCGGAGTTTGAGGCCGCGAAGGACAAGGCATTCAAGAAGACCGGCAAGAACATCACGGTTCCCGGCTTCCGCAAGGGCCATGCCCCGCGCAAGATGATCGAGAAGCTGTACGGTGAAGGCGTGTTCTTCGAAGAGGCTTTCAATATCATAT
>USLE01000365.1 GCA_900555465.1 uncultured Butyricicoccus sp. | reverse complement strand
GACACCTTGAGGTTGGTCAGGAGCGTCGACTCGTCATCCGGGTCGAGCATCAGCCCGCGCACGTCGGTCAGCAGGATGAGCTTTTTCGCCTTCAGCGCCACCGCGAGCTTGCACGCCGCAGTATCCGCATTGATGTTGTAATTGGTCTCGTCGTCCACGCCCTGCGCGACGGTCGAGACGACCGGGATATATCCCTGCTCGAGCACGTCGATGACCGGGGACGGGTCGACGTCCACAATGTCGCCCACATAGCCGTAGTCCGTGCCCGTGCGGTCGGTCAGGCGCTTTGCCTGGAACAGGCCGCCGTCCATGCCGCCGAGGCCGATGCCGCGGCCGCCCGCCTTTTCCAGCAGGGTGACAAGGTCCTTGTTGACCTTGCCGCACAGCACCATCTGCACGATGTCCATCGTTTCGCGGTCGGTATAGCGCAGGCCGTTGACGAATTTGGACTCCTTGCCGATCTTCTTGAGCATTTCCGAGATCTCCGGCCCGCCGCCGTGCACCACGACGACCTTGACGCCGACCAGATTGAGCAGCACGAGGTCATGGATGACCGCGTCCTTGAGCTCCTCGTTGATCATGGCATTGCCGCCGTACTTGACGACGACGGTCTGCCCGTAATATTTCTGAATATACGGCAGGGCTTCGACCAGTATTTTGGCTTTCAGCTCTGCATTCAGTTGTGTATCCATACCATTCGTCCTTTATTTTGGAATAAGATCAGGTCCGGTAATCGCCGTTGATCTTGACATAGTCATAGGTCAGGTCGCAGCCCCACGCAGTCGCGCAGTCCGTGCCCTCGTTGACGTCTACCTGAATGGTGACCTCGCTCTCGCTGAGTACCTTTTTGGCAAGATCCTCGTCAAAGTCGAGCGCCGCGCCCTTTTCGCATACCGTGACGCTGCCCGCCGCGGATGCAAACGCAACCGTGACATACTCCGGCCGGAACGGCGCCTTGGAGTAGCCCATTGCGCACAGCACGCGGCCCCAGTTGGCGTCCGCGCCGAACATGGCCGCCTTGACCAGGTTGGAGCCGACGACCGCCTTGGCCAGACGCTCGGCTGCCTCCTCGGAGCGGGAGTTCCTGACCGTGCAGGTCACGAGCTTGGTCGCGCCCTCGCCGTCCGCCGCGATCTGGCGCGCCAGACGGGTGTTGACCTCGTTCAGCGCCTTGCAGAATGCCTGATACTCCTCGTCCTGCCACTCGATCAGCTCGTTGCCCGCCATGCCGTTTGCCAGCACGACGCACATGTCGTTGGTCGAGGTGTCGCCGTCCACCGTGACGCGGTTGTAGGTCTTGCGGACGTTTTCCTGCAGCGCCTCAGAGAGCATTTCGTGGGTGATCGCGCAGTCAGTCGTCAGGAAGGACAGCATGGTGCCCATGTTCGGGTGGATCATGCCGCTGCCCTTGCAGATGCCGCCGATGCGGCAGGTCTTGCCGCCGATGGTAAACTCGACCGCTGCGGTTTTGGTTTTGGTATCGGTCGTCATAATGGCGAGGTTTGCCTTCTCCGAGCCGTTATCCATCAGCTGGATCCCGGGCAGGTGCTGCTCGATGCACTCGACCGGCAGGCGCTGGCCGATGACGCCGGTCGAGGCGACGATCACGTCGTCCTCTTCCACGCCGAGCACGCTTGCCGCCGCCTTGGCCATGCGGCGGGCATTTTCCATGCCGTCCGGCGCGCAGGCGTTGGCATTGCCTGCATTGGCCACGATCGCGCGCGCCACGCCGTTTTCCAGATGCTCCATCGTGACATAGAGCGGCGCAGCCTTGACGCGGTTCATGGTATAGGTCGCCGCAGCGGTGCACTCGCACGCGCTGAAAATGATGGCGGTATCGTCATTCGCGCGGCTTTCCTTGATGCCGCTGCGGATGCTGCCCGCGGTAAATCCCTGTGCGGCGCACACGCCGCCGTCGATAATCTTCATATGACATTTCTCCTTGCCGCTCCAGGCGGAGTGGAATCGTGGTAATCCGGATGGATCTATTATACCGTCAAACCGGTGGCTTCGTCCAGCCCCAGCATGATATTCATGTTCTGCACTGCGGCGCCCGATGCGCCCTTGCCGAGGTTGTCGAACAGCGCGGTGACGATCGCCTGCTCCTCGTGGCCGCATACGATCAGCTTGAGGCTGTCGTGCCCTGCGAGCGTGTTCGCGTAGATCACCGGCTCCTCGCCGCCGAACGGCGCGACCGAGACCAGCTT
>USLE01000364.1 GCA_900555465.1 uncultured Butyricicoccus sp. | reverse complement strand
TGAGCGACTTGCGCGATGCCTCGAACGAGTCCGCGCGCACCCAGAACACCTCTGCGACCGACAGCGCCGCATCGGTATACGACCAGCCGCCGCGGCCGGTCTGGTGCTGCATGATCACGTCAAAGCCGCGCCGTTTTTCTTCGTTGTTCTGCGCAAACTCGATGCTCCCATAGCCTACGATGGAGGAAAACGCAAAGCTGTACCGGCAGGCAAGGTCGCCCTCGCCGGTCACGCCCTCCTCGGTGTCCATCTCAAAGCACACGCGCGGGTCGGCGCGCAGCGCGTCGATCTTCTTGCCCTTAACGCCGCTATGGAAGTACAGCGTCAAGCCGTCGTCGTCCCATGTATAGCCGAAGTTGAGCGGGATCACATAGGGCGCGCCCTCCGCGATCATCGCCAGGCGGCAGGTCCTGCACGCCTGCAAAATCGGCTCGATATTCTCCCGTCCGGAGATTTCCCTGTCTTTTCTTCGCATTCCTGTATCACCTCGGGACAAGCATAGCATGTTTTGCCGCCCGCCGCAAGAGGCATCCGTGCAAAATGCACGCTCATGCCAGCGCCCACCATGCGTTTGCCTTCCGGAACAGCGCCGTGACCGACGGCGCATGCGCCTGCACCACCGGCTCGAGCGCGCTGTCCAGCGCATGCCCGCGGCTGTCCGCCATGATCTGGTACCCGTTCTCTCCGTCATACAGCAGCAGGCCGTATTCATAGCTGCCGCCCGCGCGCGGCCAGATGATGAGCGCATCGGTAAACGGGTTGCCGTCCGCTCCCATCGGCGCGCCGACACACAAGTTGCCCGTTGCAGACAGATAGCCCGGATACGCTACGCTGAAAGTATATCCCTCCGCATCGACCGCATAATAGCTGGGGTCGAGCGCCGTATAGAACACCTGCGGCTCCATTCCTGCGGTGTATGGGCGGTATTTCTCCGCCCGCCACCAGTACCACGTTACGTTCACGAGCAAAACGGAAACCAGCAGCATCGCCGCCGCCCGCAGGATGGCTTTTTTCATACCCCTTCCCCCTTCTTTTGGATCCGGTTACATCGCCGTACACTCCCACAGCGCCGCGATCTGGCCGGAAAGCCGGTCATAGGTCCACGTCTTTTCGCTGCGCGAGATGCTGTTCGGGTCGCGCACCAGATAGCCGTCCGCCGTGCGGCCGTACAGCACGATGAAATGCCCCTCGGTCGTAAAGTCGCCCGGCGACATCGAGCAGATCACCGGGTGCCCGGCGTCCAGCGCGGCGTTGATCTGCGCCTCGTCCAGCGCCAGCTGGCGGCAGTTGACGCCGAACGCGGCCGCGCCCTCGGTCAGCAGCGACCAACTCGTCCCCTGCCCGGGCACATAGTAGCCCGCGTTTGCCGCATACTGCGCCACGCGGTATGGCGTGATCGAGGCGTCCCCGGTCAGGTAGCTCGCCGCCATCGACAGGCAGGCCGGCGCGCACCCGCTCACTGCCACCGTGCTGCTGCCGTACGGCTGGTAGCCCCAGCGCGCATCCCATTGCAGCAGCAGCGGCACGGTATCCAGCGATTCACTCAGGCTCTGCGCCGGCGCGTCGCCGTGGCGCTCCGGATAGCCCAGCACGAAGTCCAGCGTTTCGCTGTTGCGCGCGAGCATGTCCAGATAATCCGCGGGATAGGCCTCTGGGTTATCCAAAATCGCCTGCGCGCGGCTGTCCCGATGCGCGAGCCGCGCGATCGCGGAGGCCGTGCCGTCCTGCACCGCGATGCCGCGTGACGCCCAATCCGCTTCTGCGCGGGCGCCGTCCAGCAGGCGCAGGCCGCCCCAGACCGCTGCCGCCAGCAGCGCGAGCAGGAGCAGGGTGCGGATGGGGTGGCGGCGTTTTTTCGCCTTCCTGCGGCGCCGCGGCGCGGTTTTGCCCGCAGGCTTGGGCGCGGTGCGGGCCGGCGCGGCCCTGTGCACGTTTTCTCCCTGCATATTGATATAGCGCGTCGTCATATCTTTTTCCTTTCCCGGCGTGCACCACGCAGGGCGTCCGCCGTACCGTATTTTCAGTATAGCAGGGCTTTCTTAAGATTCCCGCATGGGATTTCTTAAGATATTCTGAAGCCCTCTATCCGTAAGAGGCAAAAAGCCCCCGATCCGTTGCAGAAAATCTGCAAACAGCCGGGGGATTTTCAGGGCAATACCGCATCATTTGGCAAGAGCGATTTGCGAGAATATTTTGCATCCGGATGCGG
>USLE01000363.1 GCA_900555465.1 uncultured Butyricicoccus sp. | reverse complement strand
GGCCAGCCGTAGGCGCTGCCGCCGTATATCAAGGAAAAGCTGGATGACCCCGAGCGCTACCAGACGGTTTACTCCAAAACCCCCGGTTCTGCGGCAGCGCCTACGGCTGGCCTGCATTTTACCAAAGAGCTGCTTGCGGAACTCGAGCAGAAGGGCGTCAAGCTGGCGTTTGTCACGCTGCACGTCGGTCTGGGCACCTTCCGCCCGGTCAAGGAAGATGAGATCACCGACCATGTGATGCACTCCGAGTACTATATCATGGACGAGCAGACTGCGGCGCTCATCAATCAGACGCGCGATGCGGGCGGCAAGGTCTGGGCTGTCGGGACGACGGCCTGCCGCACGCTCGAGACCATTGCAGACGAGGGCGGGCACGTCCGCGCCCAGTCCGGCTGGACGGATATCTTCATCTATCCGGGCTACCGGTTCAAGATGGTCGATCATCTGGTGACCAACTTCCATCTGCCGGAAAGCACGCTGATGATGCTGATTTCTGCATTTGCGACGCGCGAGATGGTGATGAACGCATACCAGCAGGCGATCGCGGAGGAATACCGCTTTTTCTCCTTCGGCGACTCCATGCTGCTCTATTAACCATACCGAAATGCAAAAAGAGGGAAGCCGCAGCTTCCCTCTTTTTTATTTTTCTTACCCTTCGCGGAACCAGCTGTGTCCAAAGCGTGCCAGCAGCTCCTCTGCGGCCTGCGGCCCGGCACTGCCGCCGGCATAGCTGTGCAGCGGCAGCCCGGCCTCCTGATAGGCCTGACGCAGCTGCTCGACATACTGCCAGCCGGTCTCAATCTGATCCCAGCGCGAGAACCAGAACCGCTCGCCGCGGATGCACGCGCCGATCAGCCGTTCGTAAGCCTCGGGCGTGTTGATCCGGTTTTCCAGCGAGCAGCTTTGGCAGAAATCCATCTTGGCCTGCGTGATTTCGGTCGTATCGCCCGGCTTTTGGATATTAAACTGCAGGTAAACGCCCTCTGTCGGCTGGATGCGGATCACCAGCACATTATGCGCCACATCCGGCCGCGGTCGGCGATAGGTAACGACCACATTCATCTCCCGTGCGCCCAGCTTTTTGCCGGTGCGGATATAAAACGGCGCGCCCCGCCAGCGGTCGTTGTCGATAAACAGGCGCATGGCCGCATATGTTTCGGTCTGCGACTGCGGATCGACCAGCTTTTCCTGCCGGTAGCCCTCATACTGGCCAAGCACCAATGTATCCTGAATGGGGTCCTGCCCGACCGGGCGCAGAGCATGCAGCACCTTGAGCTGTTCGGTGTGCATATCCGAGCCGACATATTCGCTCGGCCGCTCCATCGCCACAATGGACAGGATCTGGAACAGATGGTTCTGCACCATGTCCTTCATGGCGCCTGCGTGATCATAGTAGCCGCCGCGCGACTCCACGCCGACGTCCTCAAACGCGGAGATCTGCACAGACTCGATAAAGCGCGCATCCCAGAGATTGGTGAAAATCGGGTTGGAGAAGCGGATGGTCTCGATGTTCCGCACCATTTCCTTGCCTAAATAGTGGTCAATGCGGTAGATCCGCTCAGGGGTAAAAATCGCTTCCAGACGCTTGTTCAGCGCTTTGGCGTCGTCGAGCGTCTCGCCAAACGGCTTTTCCAGAATCACCTTGCCGTTCGGCGCATTGCTGACGCCCGCAAGGCTTTCCGCGATCACGCCGAAAAAGCGCGGCGCGACAGCGAAGTAAAAGATAAATTCATCAATCCCGCGCGTGCGGAAATAATTGTCCAGCCCGGCATAAGCGGCAGGATCGGTAAAGTCCATGCGATAGTAGTCGATCCGCGCCGCAAAGCGCGCAAACGCGCTGTCCGAGTAGGGGAGGCGCGCGAATTGGCGCACCCAGTCCCGGGCAAGCTCGCGGTACTGCTCAGCGGTATAATCGCGCCGGCCGATCACGACGATTTCGTAATCCAGCGACTCTGCGCCGGATACGCTGCCGTTATACAGCGCGGGCAGCAGCTTGCGGAAGGTCAGGTCACCCGTGCCGCCGAATATGGTAAATGCTTTGCTCATCCGTTTCTCCTCCATTCGTGATGGAATACGCCCGGGCGGTCCGTGCGTGCAAAGGTGTGCGCGCCGAACAGGTCGCGCTGCGCCTGAATGAGGTTTGCGCCCACATGCTGGCCGCGGAACTGATCCAGATAGGAAAGTGCGTTTGTCATGGCCGGCAAAAGGGCCTGCCGCTGCC
>USLE01000362.1 GCA_900555465.1 uncultured Butyricicoccus sp. | reverse complement strand
CGCGCAAGATCGACGCGCAGACGCTCGCGACCCTGTCGGGCATCGCGCAGTCCGCGTCCAAGTTCGCGACCGATCTGCGCCTGCTCCAGCACCTCAAGGAGGTCGAGGAGCCGTTTGAGAAGAACCAGATCGGCTCTTCCGCCATGCCGTACAAGCGCAACCCGATGCGCTCGGAGCGCATCTGCGCACTGGCGCGCTACGTCATCACGGACAGCCTGAACCCCGCGTTCACCTCCGCGACCCAGTGGTTCGAGCGCACGCTGGACGACTCGGCCAACAAGCGCATCTCGGTGCCCGAGGCGTTCCTCGCGGTGGACGCGATTTTGAACATTATGATCAACGTGGTCTCCGGCCTTGTGGTATACCCCAAGGTGATCGAGGCGCATGTGATGAACGAGCTGCCCTTCATGGCGACCGAGAACATTATGATGGACGCGGTCAAGCGCGGCGGCAACCGTCAGGAGCTGCACGAGCGCATCCGCGAGCACTCGATGGCCGCGGGCAAGCGCGTCAAGGAAGAGGGTCTGGACAACGACCTGATCGACCGCATCGCGGCCGACCCGATGTTCGGCATGACGCGCGAGCAGATCGTGGCGCATCTCGACCCCAAGGCGTATATCGGACGCTGCCCGTCGCAGGTGGACGAGTTCATCAGCGAATGTGTCCGCCCGGCGATCGCGCCGTATCTGGACGGCGAGGACATCAAGGTCGAGATCAACCTGTAAAAAGCGCAGGGAACACGGAAAGCAATCGACAGAACAGGGGCGCCTTGCGGCGTCCCTGCTTTTGGATGGGAGGTTTGCCATGCGGGTCGGCATTTCGACGGCATGTTTTTATCCGCAGCCGCTTGAGGAAGTTCTGCCGGTGCTGGCGGGGCTGGGCGTGCACGCGATCGAGATTTTTTTCAATACGGAGAGCGAGTTTGCGCCGCAGTTCTATGAGCAGCTCGGCGCGCAGGCCAAAAGCTGCGGGCTGGATGTGGTATCCGTGCATCCCTACACCTCGCTGATGGAAGGCATGCTGCTGTTTTCGGATTACAAGCGCCGCACCGAGGACGGGATGATGCAGTACCAGCGGTATTTCGAGTGCGCGGCAGCGCTGGGCGCGCGGTTCCTGACCTTCCACGGCGAGCGCGACATGGGCTTTCAGGATGATCCCGCCCGCTGGGCGCGCAAATGCGAGGTGTACCGCCGGCTGTGTGGGCTGGCCTCGGCCTGCGGCATCACGCTGGCGCAGGAAAACGTGGCCTGGTGCCGCTCGCGCGACCCGGGCTTTCTGCGCGCGCTCTACCGCGACGTACCCGAGCTGCGGTATACGCTGGATATCAAGCAGGCGCGCCGCGCGGGGCGGAACTGGAAGGAATTCATCGACGCGGTGGGCGACCGCATTGTCAACGTGCACATCAACGACTTTTCGGCCGAGCAGACCTGCCTGCTGCCCGGCGCGGGGGGCATGGACTACGCGGACTTCTTTTCGCAGCTGCGCGGCGTGGGCTATGACGGGCATACGCTGATCGAGGTCTACCGCTCGAATTTCAAAAGCACGGAGGAGATGGCGCGCGCGGTGCGCCTGCTCTCGCGTTTTGCGTCCGTGTAAGCGAGCCGCCGCACCACAATAGAATGGGGAATCCATCCTGCTTATTGACTTTGGTATACCAGTGGTGGTATAATAATCAAAAATAGTTCACATTTTACAGGATTGGAAGGGTGGGGCCCGATGAAATGTCCGTTTTGCGGCTTTGATGACAGCAAGGTTGTCGATTCCCGGCCGACCGATGAAGGCACAAGCATCCGCCGCCGGCGGGAATGTCTGAAATGCCTCAAACGGTTCACGACGTATGAAACGGTCGAGCGTATGCCGCTGATGCTGGTCAAGCGGGACGGCACCCGCCAGGCCTACGACCGCCAGAAACTGCTGGGCGGATTGATGAAGGCGTGCGAAAAGCGGCCGGTGTCGCTCATGCAGCTCGAGCAGATCGTGGATAACGTGGAGCAGAAGGTGTTCGGCTCGCTGGAGAGCGAAGTATCCAGCAAGGTCATCGGCGAGCTGGTGATGGAACAGCTGCGCAAGGTGGACGAGGTCGCGTATGTGCGCTTTGCATCGGTCTACCGCCAGTTTAAGGATATCAATACCTTTATGGAGGAGCTCAATTCGCTGATCAAGGAGAAGTGAGTTGAGTCCCTCCCCACCAAAACACCCCCAACGTCTCACTAAAAGAACCAATCAGGA
>USLE01000361.1 GCA_900555465.1 uncultured Butyricicoccus sp. | reverse complement strand
GGGTTGATTGGCAAGAAGGGGAAAACCGCAGGTGTTCCCCTTCTTGTCCGCAGTGCGGCCGCGCAGGCCGCGTCCCAGCCCGTGATGCGCGGGCACCCAGTTTGCCATATTTGGCGAATATTCTCACCGCACAGGGGCACTACCTGCGCAGCATCTTCACGCCTTTTTTTGCGGCGGCGATGAACGCATCCACGTCCTCTTTGGTGTTAAACGGCGCGAACGATACGCGGATCGCGCTGTCTGTGCGCGCTTTGGGCAGGCCGAGCGCGCGGAGCACGCCGCTCTGCTTGCCCTTGGAGCACGCCGAGCCGCTCGACACATAGACCTCGTCCCCCTCGAGCACGCGCAGCATGACCTCGCTCTTGCAGCCCGGGATGGACAGGTTGACCACATGCGGCACGTCGCCTTGGCCGTTGCACGCAGCGTCCGGCAGGTTCACCGCGGCCTGCTCTTTGAGATAGGCCGCAAGCTCCGCCACATGCGCGTAATCCTCGTCAAAATGCGCCATGCGGACCGCGCACGCCTTGGCGAACGCCGCGATATTCGGCAGCGGCTCGGTGCCCGGGCGCATGCCCTTTTCCTGCCCGCCGCCGAACATCAGGGGCGGCAGGCGCAGGCCCTTTTTGACATACAGCGCACCAATGCCCTTAGGCGCGCCGATCTTATGTCCGGACACGCTCATCAGGTCGCAGTTCCACTTTTTCGGCGTGAGCCGCACGCGGCACAGCCCCTGCACCGCGTCAATATGGAACAGTGCGCCCGGCGCTTTTGCCTTGAGCAGCGCGCCCAGCTCGGCCACCGGCTGCACCGTGCCGATCTCGTTGTTGACCAGCTGGCAGGACAGCAGGACCGTGTCCGCGGTCAGCGCTTCTTCGAGCGCCGCGGGCGTGATATGGCCGGTCTCGTCCGGAGCGAGGAACACCACGTCGAACCCCTCAGCGGCCAGCTGTTTGCAGGTGTTGAGTGTCGCCGCGTGCTCGATCTCGGTGGTGATGATGCGCCCTTTTTTGTGGCGGTTCAGGTGCGCCGCGCCGCGCAGGCTGATGTTGGTGCTCTCCGTGCCGCAGGAGGTGAAATAGGTTTCCTCGGGCAGGCAGCCGAGCGCCGAGGCGACCGTTTTGCGGCTGTCCTCCAACAGGTGCGACGCCTCAATGCCCATTTTATGCAGGCTAGACGGGTTGCCGAAGCCCTCGCACATGGCGTGCACAGCGGCCTCAGCCGCCTCGGGCAGGACGCGCGTCGTCGCCGCATTGTCCAGATAGTGCATGAATGATTGACTCCTTATTCGTTCCATAGCTTGCATTACGCAATTATTTTACAACGGTGGGAAGCCTTTTACAAGACAAAACCCGCAAATGGCGGCAAATACAGGATTGAAATGCCGCCCGCGCTATGGTATACTTTACCCGTATGACGCGGTGAAAGCGCGTCCGACAGAAGAAAGGAAGGAAAACCTATGCCAGGTAAGGTAATTCTCGGCGCCCAGTGGGGCGACGAAGGCAAGGGCAAGTTCATTGATATTTTCGCGGGCAAGGCCGATCTGGTCGTGCGCAGCCAGGGCGGCAACAACGCCGGCCATACGGTTGTGGTAAACGACGAGAAGTATAAGCTGCAGCTCATCCCGTCCGGCATCCTGTACCCGGACTGCATCAACATCATCGGGCCGGGCGTGGTCGTCAACCCCAAGGCGGTGCTGGGCGAGATCGACGGTCTGCATGAAAAGGGCGTATCGACCGACAAGCTGTTCATCGACGCGCGCTGCCACTGCATCCTGCCCTGGCATCTCGAGCTGGACGCGCTGAGCGAGGCCGAGAAGGCCAAGGAAGGCACCGCGATCGGCACGACCAAAAAGGGCATCGGCCCGACCTATATGGATAAATCCGAGCGCAGCGGCATCCGCATGCACGATTTTGTGGACGCAGAGCGCTTTGAAACCGTCATCCGCGAGACCTGCGAACGCAAAAACCGCGTGATCACCGGCGTTTACGGCGGCGAGCCGATCGACGCGGACGCGGTCATCGCGGAGTACCGTGTATACGCCGACCGTCTGCGCCCGATGGTGCGCGACACCACGGTCATGACCTGGGAAGCGGTCAAGGCGGGCAAGGAAGTGCTGTTCGAGGGCGCGCAGGGCACGCTGCTCGACCTCGACATGGGTACCTATCCGTTCGTCACCTCGTCGCACCCGGTGGCGGGCGGCTGCTGCATCGGCTCGGGCGTCGGCCCGACCG
>USLE01000360.1 GCA_900555465.1 uncultured Butyricicoccus sp. | reverse complement strand
GGGCGGCAGCGGTCTCGGGCTTGCCATTGCCGCCACGGCGGCTGCACGCATGGGCGGCAGCATTCGCGCGCAAAACGCGCAGGGCGGCGGATTGTCCATCATCATCACCTTGCCCGAGGAGGGAAATCATGCAGCGCATTCTGATCATTGAGGACGACGAAGCGATCGCCGCCATCGAGCGTGATTATCTTGAGATCGACGGCTTTGCCGTTGAAATCGCACCGGACGGCGAAAGCGGCCTTGCACGCGGCCTGACCGGGCAGTTTGACCTGATCCTGCTCGATTTGATGCTGCCCGGGCTGGACGGCTTTGCCGTGTGCCGCCGCCTGCGCGACGCGCTCGACATCCCCATATTGATGGTGACCGCCCGGCAGGAGGACATCGATAAGATTCGCGGGCTGGGGCTCGGTGCGGACGACTATATCGAAAAGCCTTTTTCGCCCAGCGTGCTTGTCGCGCGCGTCAAAGCGCATCTCGCGCGGTACGCGCGGCTCACAGACGCCCCGCGCGTCCGACACCAAATCTCGCTCGGCGGGCTGTGCGTCGATACCGATACGCGCCGCGTCACCGCAGACGGGCGCGAGATCGAGCTGAAAAACAGGGAGTACGAGCTGCTGCTGTTTCTGATGCAGCATCCGGATATTGTATTCAGCTGCGAAACCCTGTATGAACGTATCTGGGGCATGGATGCAATGGGTGATAACGCAACGGTCGCTGTGCACATCAACCGCCTGCGTGAGAAAATTGAAAAAGATCCATCCAATCCGCGCTATATCCAGACCGTCTGGGGCGCCGGATACCGTCTCAAAGGGGTAAAATGATATGTGGCTTGCATTTGCTGCCGGCTCGGCATTTTTTGCGGGCGTGACTTCCATTCTGGCAAAATGCGGCATCCGAAAGACCGATTCCAACCTTGCCACCGCCATCCGCACCATTGTGGTGCTGCTTTTCGCATGGGCGATGGTGTTCCTCGTCGGCTCGCAGGATCAGATCGCGCAGATCTCCGGCCGCAGCCTGTTGTTCCTTGTGCTTTCCGGGCTGGCGACCGGCGCATCCTGGCTCTGTTACTTTAAGGCGCTGCAGATCGGCGATGTGAACAAGGTCGTCCCGGTGGATAAATCAAGCAGTGTGCTCACCATTCTGCTCGCTCTCATTCTGCTGCACGAGGAGATTTCGGTCTGCAAAGCCATCGGCATTGTCGGCATCGGGATCGGCACTTATCTGATGATCCAGCCCAAATCCGGGCAGCCAGCTGAGCGCAAAGGCGGCGGCGCATGGTTTGTATACGCGGCGCTGTCCGCACTGTTTGCCAGCCTGACCTCGATCCTCGGCAAGGTCGGCATTGAAAATGTGGAATCCAACCTGGGTACTGCCATCCGCACCGGTGTGGTGCTGGTCATGGCATGGGTGGTGGTATTTGTCACCCGCAAGCCCGATCAGGCGCTTACCGTGTCGCGCGGCGAGCTGGGCTATATCTGCCTGTCCGGCGCTGCGACCGGTGCGTCCTGGCTGTGCTACTACCGCGCGCTGCAGCTCGGCCCGGCAAGCCTGGTCGCGCCGGTGGACAAGCTGAGCATCCTCGTCACGGTTGCATTCTCGCGCATCGTGTTCCACGAGCGGCTGACACGCCGCACGGCTCTGGGGCTTGGGCTGATTACGGCAGGCACGCTGCTGCTTTTATTTTAACGATTGTTTATCTTTTTGAAAAAGATAGTTTATACCGTTTGCCTATACTGGATACAGATCCAAAAGGCAAACGGTTTTTTTACTGTACAAAGGAGAAATAAGTATGCTGGTCAATTTGTTTCATGGTTTCTGTATGGCGCTGGCCGACTCGGTGCCCGGCGTATCGGGCGGCACGATCGCGTTCATCCTCGGGTTCTACGACCGGTTTTTAAACGCCCTTCACGACCTGTTCAGCGGCACGGCGGCAGAGCGCAAAGCCGCTCTGTGCTATCTGGTCAAACTCGGCCTGGGATGGGTCGTCGGCATGGGGCTTGCAGCAACTGCATTGGCACAGGTCTTTGAAAGCGGTGTATATGTGCTCAGCTCGGCTTTTCTCGGCCTGACCATCGCCTCCCTCCCCTTCATCATCCGCGAGGAGCGGAGCACGCTCGCAGGCAGGGGGCATTATCTGGTTTTCACGCTGATCGGGATCGCGGTTGTCGTGGGGCTGAGCGCCCTGCGTGAGGCCGGGTTCGGCGGCACGCTCAGCCTGCTCGATCTGCAGCTGTGGCAGTATCCCTAT
>USLE01000359.1 GCA_900555465.1 uncultured Butyricicoccus sp. | reverse complement strand
GTAGTAGGTGTTCATCGGCTTCTCGCCGTCGAACCACCGCATGGAATACAGATAGGTGTCGTAAACATCGGTCCAGCCGTCGCCGTTTACCTCCTCGGTATCCACCAGCTCCCCGGCGGCGCCGATATAGGCTTCCGTATCCGCGAGCGAGCTGCTGAAATAGATCACGTTCTGCCGGGTCTGACGGTAGGTGTAGCCCTCCGCCTGTTCATGCGCGATCTCCTGATAGGACGGCGTATCCGCATCCGCGATCTCCTGCACCGCAGAGGACACGGTCTGCGCCGCGCCTGCAAGGGTGTACAGGTCGATCTGGCTGGCGACGTCCGCCGCAGAGTGGTAGAGGTAGCCGCGCCCGTTCTGCATCACCAGAACGCTCGGCACCCCCGCCAGCTGGAAGGCGGCGTGGTCGCTCGCAGTCTCCGCGCCCAGCGTAAAGGAGGCGTTTTTCTGCCCGATCAGGTCGCTCAGCCAGTTGGCTTCGCCGTCCATCGTGCAGACCATGCTGCCGCTCGAGCCGAGCCCGCCCAGCATATCCAGCTGGATATCGCCGATCATGCGGCTGCGCTCGGATTCGGACAGCGTCGAGGTGTAGTACCGCGAGCCGTTTTTGCCGTTTTCCTCGTCCGTAAAGCTGATGAAGCGGATCTCGGTATCGGTCGCCGTGTCCTGCATCGCCTCTGCGACCGCGAGCAGCGCGGTCACGCCCGAGGCGTTGTCGTTCGCGCCGTAGGCCGTCGGCACGCTGTCATGGTGCGCGGACACCACGAGGATATCCGCATTTGCCGATGCCGCCGGCTTGACCGCGATCACGTTGGTGCCGGTCTGCCCGGCGTCATTGATATAGTCCTGCGTGCTGACCTGGTAGCCCATCTCTGCGAAACGGCTTTGCAGGTACTGCGCCGCCGCCTGCTCACCCGCCGAGCCGATCGGGCGGTGCTGCGCGCTCAGGGTCTCAAGGTCGCGCTGGAGCTGCGCGGTGTCCGGCAGCTGCGCGTCACGCTGGAGGATCAACACGGCTTCCGCCATGATGATCGTGTCCTCCGGCGCGAGAAGGTGGTTGGATTTGCCGCTGATCAGCCCGATCTTGGTGCACCAGAGCACGGCATCCTGCGCCCATGCCGGCCACGCCGCAGCGGAGGCCGTACCGGACAGCAGCGCCGCGCTCAGCAGCACACATACCAGTTTCTTCTTCATCTTGATCGCCTCATAAAACAAACTATTTGGTTTGGTTTCATGCTATCACAAACAAACCGGCCGGTCAATTACAATATGGACACAGAAAATGATTTTTGCTATACTGTAACCAGAGGGGGGTGTTTGGGATGAAACAGGCCGAAAAGAACAAAAAAAGCAGGGATCACATCCTGACACATGCGTTTACAGAGTTTGCTTCCAGCGGCTATGCCGGCAGCTCGCTCAACCTGATCTGCGCGCACGGCGGCATTTCCAAGGGCCTGCTGTACCACTATTATGCCAGCAAGGACGAGCTGTATCTTGCCTGCGTCCAAAAGCTGTTCTCCGAAATGACCCAGTATCTCTCCGGCCATATCCATCTGCCGGAGATCACGGTCACGCAGTATTTTGACGTGCGGATGCGCTTTTTCCAGCAGCACCCTGAACACCGCCAGCTGTTTTACGATGTGCTGATGTACCCGCCCGCGCATCTGGCTGCCCAGATCAATGAATGCCGCGCTGCATTTGACGAGCTCAACAACAACGCGCTGCGCTGCGTGCTGGACAAGGAAAAGCTGACCGACCGCATCCCGACCGAGGAGGCGATCCGGCAGTTCCGCGCCTTTGTCAACTTCCTCGGTGTCTACATCCGCGAGGATAGCGCTTCGGATGCCGAGCAGAAGGCCAGCGAGCTGCTGCAAACGCTGCTGTATGGGCTGATCGCCCGCTGAACAGATACAAGCCCCCGATAACGGGGGCTTTATTGCAGGCTGTTATTATGTATAAATGCCCCAACCCTGTACGATTTTACCATTTCACTTGGAAATGCGCGCGAAAAAATTTATCTGAAATGTCCTTGACAAAACCGGACTTTGCCTGTATGCTTAATTCATATAAATCCTGTATGAATTTAGTATTTTAGAAAGGTGGTCATCCCATGTCTGATATCAAGCACAGCTTTGCCGAGCTGATCGGCAACACCCCGCTGTATGCGGCGAGCCATTTTGCGCAGAACACCGGCGCCGGTGCACAGATCCTTGCCAAGCTCGAATACTTCAATCCGGCCGGTTCGGTCAAGGAC
>USLE01000358.1 GCA_900555465.1 uncultured Butyricicoccus sp. | reverse complement strand
TCTCTATTTGTGCCGAGAGCAACGCGGTCGGCATGGTGATTTTTATGAAAGAACGCACAAAATTCGCACTTACCGGCGCGCTGGCGGGCGCGGCGAACGGCTTTTTTGGCGCAGGGGGCGGGCTGTTCCTCGTGCCGCTGCTGGTCTCCTGGTGCGGCATGGAGCAGCGCAAGGCGTTTGCGACCTCGGTGGCGGTCATCCTGCCGCTGTGCGCGGTCTCGGCGGCGGTCTACTGGATGAAAGGCGGGCTGGATATCGGTGCGGCGTGGCCTTACCTGCTGGGCGGCGCGGTGGGCGGCGTGATCGCGGGGCGCATTTTCCAAAAGGTGAGCATGGTCTGGCTGCGGCGGGCGTTCGGCCTGCTCATCCTGTACGGCGGCGTGCGGGCGGTGCTGCTGCTGTGACGACGGGGATCGCGGTGCTCGCCGGTCTGCTGACCGGTGTTTTATCCGGCTTCGGCATCGGCGGCGGCTCGCTGCTGCTGCTTTATCTGACGCTGGCCGCGGGCATGAGCCAATATCAGGCGGGCGGTATCAACCTGCTGTATTTCATCGCCTGCGCGCCCGCGGCGCTCTGGTCGCATGTCAAAAACGGGCTGGTCGAGGGCAGGGCGGTGAGATGGTGCGTGCTGGCGGGCGTGCTGACCTCGGTCGCGACGGCGTTCCTCGCGGCGCGCATGGATACCGACTGGCTGCGGCGGGCGTTCGGCGTGCTGCTGCTCTACGTCGGCACGAAGGAGATCATGGCAAAGGGACAAAAGCGCGGCTGAGCGGATGCGGCATGGAAAAAGGGCGGACCGATGGGTCCGCCCTTTTGGTTTTGTATGCTGCCGACAGGCTTATACCTCGATCACCGAGAAGCCTGCGGCCTTTTTGATGCGGTTCGCGACCGCCAGCCCCAGCCCCTCGTCCGAGGGGCACTGCGCCCAGATCTGCTTGACGTCCGTGTCGTCGAACGCGCGCAGACGGTCGAACACCTCGCGCGCCTGCGCGGCGAGGTCGGATTGGGAACCGAAGCACTCCACCACACAGGTGGGAAAAAAATCCTTATATTCGTCGAAACAAAGCACGCCGGTGGGGCCTTGGATGTGTTCTTTGATGTATTCAGCCGATCGTTGTGGGTCGCCGCGCACAACCGTCACCGGCGCTTTGGGGGCGTAGTGGCGGTACTTCATGCCCGGCGCGGACACCTTGACGTCGTCGCCGATCTTTTCGTACAGCGCGCGGTCGACCTCGACCTCGCCCAGCACGCTGCGCAGCTGCTCGAGCGTGATGCCGCCCGGTCGCAGCAGGCGCGGCTTGTCCAGCGCCAGTGTGATGACCGTGGATTCCACGCCCACGCCGCACGGCCCGCCGTCCAGAATGGCGGCGATTTTGCCATCCATATCGCGCAGAACGTGCTCCGCCGTGGTGGTGGACGGCCGTCCGGAGGTGTTCGCGGAGGGCGCGGCCAGCGGCACGCCCGCGGTGCGGATCAGGTCGCGCGCCAGCGGATGCGACGGCAGGCGGATGCCCACGGTGTCCAGCCCGCAGGAGACCTCGTTCGGGATGCAGTCGCCCTTGGGCACGATCATGGTCAGCGGCCCGGGCCAGAACGCCTCGGCCAGCGCCCTGGCCTGCGGCGGCACCGCCGGGCACAGGCTGTAGATCTGGTCGAAGTCCGCGATGTGGACGATCAGCGGGTTGTCCTGCGGCCGTCCCTTTGCGCGGAAGATTTTTGCCACCGCTTCCCCATTCAGGGCGTTTGCAGCCAGTCCGTAGACGGTTTCTGTGGGCATACCCACCACTTCACCCTGCAAAATCAGGTCAGCGGCGGTTTTGATCGCATTTTTATCATATTGTGGGGACAGCATTATTGTTTTCATGTATTACACTTCCGTTAGTGGGGATTATTATCCGAAATATCGATCACTTTTCCGTTTGCCATCGTCAGGTCAAGCGTGGTATCGTCCATGCCGGTGTCAATGATATAGGACAGCCGTTCGGACGTATCCGCATAGTCCGGCTCGCCCAGCAGGGCACGCACCTCGGCTTCGTCCATGCCGGCCAGTGCTACGGTTTCCCGCAGGCTGGACACCATGAAATGCCGGTCTGCCGGCGCGGTCTTTGCCCAGTTTTTCGCGGTGAAGTCCCGCGCTACGCCGATGCCAAGGTCAAAAAGTATTCCGCGCCACAGCGCGCATAAAATAGAAAATTGCGGTGAACCGCAATTTTCATAAAAACTCGCGACATGTGCGTGGGTTTTTATACAAACCGCTGGCAAGTGTG
>USLE01000357.1 GCA_900555465.1 uncultured Butyricicoccus sp. | reverse complement strand
CATCAGATAGCGCGGCTTGTTCGCCGGCGCGTGCGGCAGCACAACGTCCAGAATGTGATACATCACCTCGGTGCTCTCGCCCACCGCCAGACCGCCGATCGCGTAGCCGGGCAGGTCCAGCTCAGCGATCGCCTGCATGTGCTCGATGCGCAGATCGTCATAGGTGCCGCCCTGGTTGATGCCGAACAGCATCTGATGCGGGTTGACCGTGTCCGGCAGGCGGTTTAACCGGTCGAGCTCGGTCTTGCAGCGTTTCAGCCAGCGTGTCGTGCGGTCAATAGAGTTTTTGACGTATTCACGCGGCGCAGGATTTTCGATGCACTCGTCAAACGCCATTGCGATATCCGAGCCCAGGTTGGACTGGATGCGCATGCTTTCCTCCGGCCCCATGAAGATCTTGCGGCCGTCCACATGCGAATGGAAGGTCACGCCCTCCTCCTTGATCTTGCGCAGGGTCGCCAGCGAAAACACCTGAAAGCCGCCCGAGTCGGTCAGCATCGGGCCGTCCCACCGCATGAACTTGTGCAGGCCGCCCATCGCCTTGACGATCTGGTCGCCCGGGCGGACATGCAGGTGGTAGGTGTTGGACAGCTCGATCTGGCAGCCCAGTTCCTTGAGGTCGAACGCATCGACTGCGCCCTTGATCGCGCCCGCCGTGCCGACGTTCTGGAAGACCGGCGTCTGCACAACGCCGTGCGCGGTGCAGAATTCGCCCCTGCGAGCATTGCCCTCGGTTTTTAAAAGATGAAATGTTCCGATATTCATAATTCCCTCGATAGTTGCAATATTAAATGTATTCTATCATATTTTTTTCGGTGTTTCAACGCTGGACACGGGAAAGGATTCGCTTTTATGGTCAATTTGCCGCAAATTGCATATTTGATCAAAAAAGCACAAATTATTCGACCGGATATTGTTGGATTTCTCTCTTGTATTTTTAAATGATATAAAATACTATTTAGTAAAGAGTTTAGAAAGCTGGAAAATGTATGAAATACTTTACAGGATATATTGGGACCTATCGTTCCCCAGACGCATACGGCATATACCGCTTTGCGCTGGATGCCGAAAACGGCAGACTGTCCTCCCCCGAACCGTTTCTCCCCGTGCAGGACTCCAAGTACCTTGCGCTGCGGGAGGACGGATTGCTGGCATCCACGGTGCAGCGCGGGTCCGGCGCAGGGCTGTTTGCTGCCAGATTGCAGGACTTGCCCGATGCACAGCATGAAATACTGCCTGAGGACAGCACTGGCTGCCATGTTGCGCTTTCCGCAACGCATGCCTATACGGCCAACTTCCACAGCGGCACGGTTTGCTGTTATCGGTTGGCGGACGCGGCGCCGGGACTCGAGCATGTGATCTCCATCGCGCACAAGGCAGGCTGCCATCAGGTTTTGCTGCACGACGGGCTGCTTCTCGTCCCCTGCATGGAGCTTGACGAGATCCGCCTGTTTTCGGCGGAGGATTATACTGCACGCGGAGCGATTGCCTTCCCTTCCGGCAGCGGACCGCGGCACGGCGTGTTCGACCGCGCGCACCAAAACCTGTATGTTGCAGCGCAGAAAGACAATGCCGTCTATCGGTATTCCGTGTATGGCGATGGTTTTGAATTGATGCAGCGCGTGCCGCTGCTCGATGCCCCTGGCTCCGGCTGTGATGAGACTGCAGCGATCCGGCTTTCCCCGGATGAGCGCTTTCTCTATGTCTCGGTGCGCGGAGCAAACCGGATCGTTGTGCTGGCGTGTGCTTCAGATGGGCTGCGCGTGATCCAGCGCATTTCCTGCGGCGGCGATCATCCCCGCGATATTGCACTATCCCCGGACGGGCGCTTTGTCCTGTCCGCCAACCGGTATTCCGGCGATCTGACCTGTTTCCCGCGTGATCCGGCCACTGGCCGCATCGGCGCGCAATGCAGCAAGGTATCGGTTCCGGAAGGCGTCAGCATTGTATTTGACGCACAGATGAAAGGAGAAGAAAAATGAAGCAGTATGATATTGGTATCATCGGTTTATCCGTTATGGGACGCAGCCTTGCGCTCAATATGGCGGATCACGGTTTCCGGGTCGCGGGCTACAACCGCAGCCGCGCTGTGACCGAGGAGGTCGTGCGACAGCATCCCCACGAAAACCTGACGCCGTTTTACGCGCTGGAGGAGATGGTGTCCGCGCTTGCGCGTCCGCGCCGCATCATGCTGATGATCCAAGCCGGCGCGCCGGTGGATGCGGTGATCGGTCAGCTGGAGCCGCTGCTCGAGCAGGGCGACATCATTC
>USLE01000356.1 GCA_900555465.1 uncultured Butyricicoccus sp. | reverse complement strand
TATCACGTCTGCCATCAGCATCAGGCCGCAGCGCAGGCCGAGCTGGAAGCAGGCTTCGCCGTGCTCGGCCGCGGCGGCGTTCGCCTGATCGCACAGGCGCAGGAAGCGGCGGTGCAGGACGGGCGGCAGGAGTGCGTCCAGTTCGCTCTCCATGCGGCTGAGGGTTTGCCACGCGGGGCCGTCCACGATGGGGGAGAGGCGCTCGGCGGCGGCCTGTAATTCGTAGTAAATGGATTGGTCCATTGTTATCACCTCAAAACTCATATTTATCATTAATTAGGCCCTGAAAGTATACGTCAAATTGGAATATTCGTATATTCCAATAAGATATTCTTATTTTATATCAACTCGCGCTAAAAGTGCTGATTTTAATTCGAATTGAATTAAAATTATATGTTTTGCTGGACTGTGTTTGGCCATAGGAGATTACACTGCTCAGCTACCGCAAGTAATAAGAAGGGCGGGTCCATCCCGTAGGGCGCGACGACCTCGGCGCGCCATCTGCTTTATCTATGGCCTGTAGCGGCGCGCATTGCGCGCCCAATGGAGGCGTTTGTCTAAAGGGGCAACGTCCGTGCCCGCGCATCACGGGCTGGGATGCAGCCTGCGCGGCCGCACTGCGGGCAAGAAGGGGGAAACCAAGGTTTCCCCCTTCTTGTCAATCATCCCCCTTCCTTCAGGGCGCGCTGCGCGCGCAAAAGTAAGTCCCTCTTTCCGCCTGCCGCCCGGCTGCCCCAAAGGGTAAGCAGAACGGGTGCTACCCCAGAAATGGCGCGCCGGGGTCGTCGCGCCCTACGAGGTGGGGTGGCAACTGCCATTCTTGTTGCTTTTCAGCAGTTGGGCGGCGGGAACTTTGGCGTCACGCACCTTGCGCGCGCAGCGCGCCCTTATTTGCGGCAGCAAATGCCGTAACTCTTTGGGCACATACCTATGCGCCTGCTCCCACCCATAGGAAATGGGGTGATTCGCAAGAGGAGAGAAACTTCGTTTCTCCCCTCTTGTGCGCCTGCCGCGCGCAGCGGCATCGTCTCCCCGGGCGCGCACTGCGCGCCCCTACGGTTATGCGGATATACTTTGTGCCACGCCGCGTCGGCGCACACCTCCCTCCATCCCGGCATAGATTGCAGGGAAAGGTGGTTTTTCTATGGTGATACATGTCGTACAGCCGGGCGACTCACTCTACCGGATCGCGCAGATGCACGGGGCATCGCTGCCGTTCCTGATCCAGCAGAACGAGCTGCATGAGCCCTACCGGCTGACGCCCGGACAGACGATCGTCGTGCCGCAGCCCACGCAGACCTATACGGTGAGACGCGGGGATACGCTGGGAGATATTGCCGCGCGCAACGGCACGACCGTTCTGGCGCTCTGGCAGAATAATCCCCAGCTCGGCGGGACCGACCGCATCTATCCCGGTCAGTCGCTTGTGCTGTCCTACGGGCCCAAGCTGGGGACGTTTGCGGTCAACGGTTACGCTTATCCGAATATCGACCTGCGGGTGCTGCGCAAGACCCTGCCGTATCTGACGTACTTATCCGTATTTTCCTATGGCTTCGACCGCATGGGGCGCATCCTGCCGCAGAATGCCGACCTGCTCACGCGCATGGCGCGGCAGTACGGCGTGCGGCCGCTGCTGGTGCTGACCACGCTGGGCGAGGACGGCCAGTTCTCCGGCGAGCGTGCCCACCGGCTGTTCCAGGATACGGCCTCGCGCGGCGCGCTGATCGAAAACCTCGCGCAGACCATCGCGGCACAGGGCTTCGCGGGTGTGGACATTGATTTTGAGTACATCCCGCCCGAGGACGCAGCGGCATACGCATCCTTTGTCCGCGATGTGCGCGCACGGCTCGAGCCGTCCGGGTATACGGTGCTGGTCGCGCTCGCGCCAAAGACCTCGGCCGAACAGCGCGGCTTGCTTTACGAGGCGCACGACTATCGCGCGCTGGGCGACGCCGCAATGTATGCGCTCCTCATGACGTATGAATGGGGTTACGCTCTCTCCGAGCCGATGGCGGTGGCGCCGCTCGACAAGGTCGAGCAGGTTGTGCGGTTTGCGACCTCGGTCATCCCGGCGGATAAGATTTTCCTCGGTATCCCCAATTACGGCTATGACTGGACGCTTCCCTTTATCCGCGGGCAGTCCCGCGCGCGGACGATCGGCAATGTGCAGGCGGTCGAGCAGGCGATCCAGGTGGGCGCGCCCATCCAGTTTGACGAGACCGCGCAGTCGCCGCACTACAATTACTGGCGCGACCGCGCCGAGCATGAGG
>USLE01000355.1 GCA_900555465.1 uncultured Butyricicoccus sp. | reverse complement strand
GGCTGGAAGTTTGACGGCTGGCACGACGTCGGCTGGTTTGAAAAACGGCTCGGCGGGGACGGCGCGGCGCAGCCCGTGATCCCCTTCCCGCAGCTGGATGCGCAAAAAATACAGGAATGTTTACAAACCTACACGGAAATGCTGAATGATGGAGGACTGAATTGACATGGCACTTCGCAACATTTTGACCCAGGGCGACGAGCAGCTTTTGAAGCACAGCCGCAAGGTGGAGAAATTCGACGCCCGCCTGCACACCCTGATCGACGACATGCGCGAGACGCTCGAGAACTCGGGCGGCGTCGGCCTTGCCGCGCCGCAGGTCGGCGTGCTGCGCCGCGTGGTCGTGCTGCTGGACATCAACAAGGATCCGGAGGAAGTGGTTGAGCTGGTCAACCCCGAGGTGATCGAGCAGCGCGGCGAGCAGCGCATCGTCGAGGGCTGCCTGTCCGTGCCGGGCGTGTACGGCTACGTCACCCGCCCGACCTGGGCCAAGATCCGCGCGCAGGACCGCGACGGCAACTGGTTCGAGCGCGAGGGCGAGGGCGTTGTCGCGCAGTGCTTCTGCCACGAGACCGAGCATCTGGACGGCCACCTGTTCACCGAAAAGGTGGAGGAGTATGTGGATCTGGACGATCTCCAGCACGGGGACGAAGAGGCAGAGGAAGAGACAGAATGAAAATCGTATTCATGGGCACGCCGGACTTCGCCGTGCCGAGCCTGCAGGCCCTCCTTGACGCGGGACACGAGGTGTGCGCGGTGTACACCCAGCCTGACAAGCCGCAGGGCCGCAAGCAGGTTCTGACCGCCCCGCCGGTCAAGGAGCTGGCGCTGCAGCGGGGTATCCCGGTTTACCAGCCCGCGACGCTCAAAAACGAGGAGGAGCAGGCAAAACTGCGCGCGCTCGCGCCCGAGGCCATCATCGTCGTGGCGTACGGCAAGCTGCTGCCGAAGGCAGTGCTCGATATCCCGCCGCGCGGGTGCATCAACGTGCACGGTTCGCTGCTGCCGCGCTGGCGCGGCGCGGCGCCCATCCAGTGGTCGGTCATTGCGGGCGACCAAAAGGCCGGCGTAACCACCATGCAGATGGCCGAGGGGCTGGACACGGGCGATATGCTGCTGACGTACGAGACCGAAATCGGCGCGCGCGAGACCGCGGGCGAGCTGTTCGACCGGCTCGCGCAGGCGGGCGCAGCGCTGCTGGTGGAAACGCTGGAAAAGCTGGACAGCATCACGCCCCGCCCGCAGGACGACAGACAGAGCTGCTACGCGCATATGCTGGATAAGCAGATGGCGATGATCGACTGGACAAAGTCCGCTCATGAGATCGACTGCCTGATCCGCGGGCTGAGCCCCTGGCCGATTGCGCTGACCACACTCGCCGGCGCGCGGCTCAAAATCTATGCCGCCGAGCCGGTTCTCGGCACAGGCAAACCGGGCGAGGTGCTCGAGAGCGACCCGAAAAAGGGCCTTACCGTCGCGTGCGGCGCGGGCGCGCTCGCGCTGCATGAGGTGCAGCTCGTGGGCGGCAAGCGCATGAAGAGCGCAGACTTCCTGCGCGGCCATGCGATCGATAAAGGAACCATGTTAGGCGAGTAAAAGGAGTAAGCTATGCCTTATTACGGTTTTTACGGTTTCGATATGTATTACCTTGTATTGGTCATCCCCTGCGTCATTCTGGCGTTCTGGGCGCAGGCCAAGGTCAAAAGCACGTTTAACCGCTATGAGCAGGTGCTCAATGTGCGCGGCATCAGCGGCGCGCAGGCGGCCGAGGCCGTGCTGCGGCAGAACGGCGTGACCGGCGTGCGCATTGAGTGGGTCGCGGGCAAGCTGAACGACCACTTTGACCCGCGCACCAATACCATCCGCCTGTCGAGCGCGGTCTACTCCTCGACCTCGGTCGCGTCGGTCGGCGTGGCCGCGCACGAGGCCGGGCACGCGGTGCAGTATGCGGTCGGGTATTTTCCCATCCGCCTGCGCGCGGCGATCATCCCGGTGACCCAGTTCGGCTCGATGGCGGCGTTCCCGCTCATCCTCCTTGGCCTGTTTATGAATTCGGGCATCATGATCGACATCGGTATTCTGGCGTTCGGGCTTTCGACCGTGTTCCAGCTCGTGACCCTGCCGGTCGAGCTGAACGCCTCGCGGCGCGCGCTTGCGGCGATCGAGGAGGGCGGCCTGCTCATGCCGGACGAATACCCGATGGCCAAAAAGACCCTGACCGCAGCCGCGATGACCTATGTCGCCGCGCTCGACAGGCGGATGGTATTGGTGCG
>USLE01000354.1 GCA_900555465.1 uncultured Butyricicoccus sp. | reverse complement strand
GACCTGCCGTTCGAGATCGACGAACGCGAGATCCGCCGCTATCTGGACATGGCGGAGCGGATGTTCGCCGCGATCCGGCGCGAGCTGTACGCCGGCGGCCGGCCGCATCCCATTGCATAACAGAAAAGCTGCTGCAAGACCCATCTTGCAGCAGCTTTTTTCCTTATTTGATTGAACCCGGATACGCTTACGCGCGTTCGTTTTCCTCCTGCGCCTTGGCAATGCCGTGGCGGATCGGCTTCCACTCGACCTTGCCGACCAGCGCCGCCAGCGAGATCGGGATGTAGGTCAGCATGAACAGCGGGAAGGTAAAGACATAGAATATCTTCTTCCACGCCGCGCCCTTGATCTGCTTCCATTCCGCAGCCATCGTAAACGCGCCAAACAGGAACAGGCTGAACGAAACGCCCTCGAGCGTCGCCAGCAGGATGCGGCCCAGCATGCGCAGCACACGGTATGTAATGAACGCGGGCTGGGACAGGCTGCTCAGGCAGGCCAGCAGCGCCAGCGCCAGCACGCCGATCGTCACCAGATTGCAGGGGGCGACCGTCATCAGCATATCATAGCAGGACATGCCCTTTTTGCCGCCGCGCGTGCAGCCGTGCAGCAGCGGGGCGGTGTACTTGGCGTCCACCTGATAAAAGCCCTTGCTCCAGCGCAGGCGCTGGTCCCAGGACTGGCGGAACTCGACCGGCTGCTCGTCATAAATCACCGCCGTGCCGCAGTAGCCGATCTTGCGGCCGCGCACCGCACACGCGATGGAGAACTCGATATCCTCGGTCAGCAGATGGTACGGCCAGCCGTTTTCCTCGCGGATCACGTCGCCCGCAACCAGGAAGCCCGTGCCGGAAACCGCGCAGTTGACGCCCAAGCGGGTGCGCGGACGGTTGAGGAACCGCGCCTCGCGCAAAAACCACAGCGCGTAGCCCGCGGAGATCCAGTTGTCGCAGAAGTTCTTGGAGTTGCGGTAGCTGGTCAGCGCCGCATACTCGCCGGTGTCGAACATCTTGTTCATCTCGCGGACGAAGTTGGGGTCCACCAGATTATCCGCGTCGAATACGAAAAAGCCGTCGTAGGTCTGTTTGCCCTTATCCGCAAAGATGCGCTTGAACAGCCAGTCCAGCGCGTAGCCCTTGCCGACCTGCACCTTGTTGAATCGTTCGTACACGATCGCACCCGCCTCGCGGGCAACCGCCGCCGTGCCGTCCGTGCAGTTGTCGGCCACGACGAATACGTCCAGCAGCTTTTCCGGGTAATTCTGCGCCTTGAGGTCCCGGATCAGATCCCCGATGACCCCCTCCTCATTGCGGGCTGAGATCACCGCCGCATAGCGGTGCAGCTTTGCATCCTGCTTGCCGCGCCTTTCTTTCCCGATCAGGCCGATCACCAGATAGACGATCTGGTAGGCATATGCTGCTGTAAAAAACACAAATAATACGAATTGCAAACTGTCCAAAAAGCGAAGCATGGCGAAAACTCGTCTCCTTCATTTTCTTTATTTCTTGCATTCCTTTTTTCCTTGTACTATGATAGCACTATTGCCGCAATATGCAATAACTTTTTTTCGATTTTTCACAAATCATTCACAATTTTCTCTGTTCGCACAAAAAATTTAAAAATTTTTCTGCAATTTTCATCACTGTTTTCGGTCACATCCATACGTCAAAGTATAGCAGAAAACCGCCGGGATTTCCGCAGGAAATTCTTAAGATTTAAACCGGATTTTTCGGTTTCCTGTCACACTCCGCGGCGCAGATTCGTTATCAAGGTGAAAGGGGGCGGACGATATGCCGGTTTGGAAGGATGCGTCGGATGCCGCGGCATTTGTGCGGCGGTATTCGGGCATGATCCTGCGCCTTTGCTTTACCTATTCGCTCGGCCGGGCGGACGCGCAGGACATCTGTCAGAACGTATTCCTCAAGCTGCTGCAAAGCGACCGCCGTTTTGACAGCGAAGGTGAAACGCGCGCCTTCATCATCCGCATCACGATCAACGAGTGCAAGGACGTTTTAAAGAGCGGCTGGCGCCGCCGTTCGGTTCCCTTGGACGAGCTGATCGAACGCGAGGTTCCCTTTCTGCCAGAGGAAAATACCGGCGTGCTGGCCGCGGTACAGCGCCTGCCGGTCAAATACCGAGAGGCGGTCTACCTTTATTATTATGAGGGCTACAACGCCGAAGAGATCGCGGCGATGGTCGGGGCCAAGCCCGCCGCTGTGCGGCAGCGGCTCGCCCGCGCCCGCGAAAAGCTGAGAAAAGAACTGGAGGGCAGCGGATATGAG
>USLE01000353.1 GCA_900555465.1 uncultured Butyricicoccus sp. | reverse complement strand
ATGTATGACTGCGGTGGGAGAGTTTCTCTCCTTCTAGGGGGTACCCCGTACCCCCTAGATACGCCAAAAGTTCCAGCAGAAACTTTTGGCGATACCCCCGGATCGCCGCCAAGCGGCTGGAGTCGGGGTATATTTTCCGCAGCAAAGCCACGAAAAATATGAATAACACGTCGCTTCGCTCCCATACAAGGTGTGTATCCGAATCAACAGTTAGGAGGAACCAATGACCATTTTACTTTATTGCATCGGCGCGGCGCTGCTGGTGCTGACCGGCGCGGTCGTGTCCGGCGGGCTGCAGCTCCCGGCGCGGCAGCCCAAGGGCGGCGCGCCGGCTGAAACGCCGGAGGACGCGCTCAGCCGCGACCTCGCCGCGCTGATGGCCTACGGACGAGAGGAGGATGACCATGCGGTTTGATCCTTCACCCGCCGCGATCTGGCGCAAGTACGAGCGCGACCGCGACTACAAGCGCTCGATCGGCCTGTATGACCGCGTGCGGCGCAACGAGGCGTTCTACCTCGGCCGCCAGTGGGAGGGGCTGCGCGTCCAGTCGCTCGACCCGCTGATCTTCAACGTACTGCGGCGCTGCGTCAACCTGTTTGTGTCCATGCTGGTGTCGGACGATGTGGCGGTGCACGCCCAGCCGTTCGACATGGACGACAAGGGCCGCAAAACCGCCCGCATCCTCGAGCGCGCGTTCGCCTCCGCGATCGAGCGGTCGGGCGTCAAGGCGCTCGGGCGGCCGCTGCTCAAGAACGCCTGCGTGGACGGCGACGCCTGCTTCTACATCCACTTCGACCCCGCGCTCGAAACCGGGCAGGCGGTCAAGGGCGATATCGCGGTCGATCTGATCGATTCAGTGAACATCTGCTTCGGCAATCCGGCGTGCGACGAGGTGCAGCGGCAGCCGTATCTGATGATTGCCATGCGGCGCGATGTGGATGAGGTCAGGCAGGAGGCCAAAGCAAACGGCATGGGCGCGGACGAGGTCGAGGCCATCGTGCCGGATGACAACAGCGACTACCTGCGCTATCGGTTAAACGGCGAAAACGACCGCGTGACCGTGCTGCTGCACATGCGCAGAACCGAGCACGGCGTGTCGTTCTGCAAGACCACGCGCACCGCGACCGTCATGCGCGAAAAGGAGCTGCCGTACCGGTATTACCCGGTCACCCACCTGTGCTGGAACCGCGTGCGCGGCTCGTGCCACGGCGAAAGCCCGCTGACCGAGGCCATCCCCAACCAGATCGCGATCAACAAGCTGTACTCCATGTATGTGCAGTGCATCAAGCAGGTGGCCTTCCCCAAGATCATCTACGATATGACCCGCTTCCCGAACGGGTGGTCAAACGACGTGGGCAAGGCGGTCGGCATGCGCGGCAACCCAAACGAGGCGATCGCGACCGCGTTCAAGGCGCCGGACATCTCCTCGCAGGTGCTCGGGCTTCTCAAACAGATGATGACCGACACCGCCGAGCTGATGGGCGCGAGCGAAGCCGCGCTCGGCACGGTCAAGCCGGACAACACCTCGGCGATCGTGGCGGTGCAGAACGCGACCGCCGCCCCGCTCGAGCTGACCAAGATGGAGTTCTACCGCTTCACCGAGGACTGGGCGCGCATCTTCCTCGACCTGATGGGCGCGCACTACGGCGTGCGCACGGTCGTAATCGCGGACGAGACCGGCGAAGCGCCGGTCCGGCAGTCCTTTGACTTCTCTTCGCTCGCCGGGCAGGACATGCGCCTGCAGGTGGACGTGGGCGCGGCGAGCTACTGGTCCGAGACCATGCAGACCATGACCAACGACCACCTGCTCGAGAGCGGCGTGATCACCGACCCGCTGATTTATCTGGAAAACGTGCCTGATTATCAGGTGCGCGGCAAAAACGACCTGCTGCACGCGCTCCGCATGCAGCGCCAGCAGCAAAAGGAGGAAAACACAAATGCAAACCAGGCCCAAGCAGAACAGCAGTAAGCAGCCGAATCCGGCACAGGTTAAGGCGCGTCCGCAGACCCCGCCCCCGGCGGAGGTCAACCCGTTCGCGCAGGGCGGCGAAATGCCGCAGGAGGCGCAGGCAGGCGCCCAGCAGACCTATCCGGTCCCGGTGGACGGGCAGATGGTCGAGCTGACGCTGGACGAGCTGATCCAGGCGGCGAGCCTCGGCCTGTCGAGGCAGAACGCCTATATCCGCCGCAACCGCGCGGCAAACGGCATCCCGAACGGGCAGATCTATGCGGCGTTCGTCGAGGAATACCCGGACGTCCGTCCCGAGGACATCCCGCAGCAGG
>USLE01000352.1 GCA_900555465.1 uncultured Butyricicoccus sp. | reverse complement strand
GTCTCGCGCGGCGCAGCGGACGCGCCGCCCTCCACCTCGGCGATGATCGAATCCAGATCGAATTCATCCGTATCCGGGACGTCGCTCAGCAGGTCCCTGAGGTCGTCCAGATTCATGGTTTCGTCTTTTCTGTCCATAGCTTTATCCGTTTGCCTCCTTTAGTCGGCTGTTGTGCGGCGGCGCACCGCTTCAAACAGCAGCACAGCCGCGGCATTGGATGCGTTGAGCGAGTTGACCCTGCCGCGCATCGGGATGCTGACGATGTAGTCGCACTTATCCCGCGTCAGGCGGCTGAGCCCCTGCCCCTCCGAGCCGATGACGATCGCGGTCGGGCGGTCGAACGCCGCCTCATAGAGCGGTGCATTGCCGTCCGCCTCCGCGCCGAACAGCCACACGCCGCGCTCCTTGAGCTCGTCGAGCGTGGCGGCGAGGTTGTTTGCCTTGTGTACGCCGATGTAGGCCAGCGCGCCCGCTGCCGCGCGCGCGACCGCTGCGGTCAGCCCGACCGCGCGGCGCTTGGGGATGATGACGCCGTGCGCGCCTGCGGTCTCCGCCGAGCGGATGATCGCGCCCAGATTGTGCGGGTCCTCGATGCCGTCGCAGACCACGATCAGCGGCGCTTCGCCGCGCTCGCGCGCGACGCGGAAAATATCCTCCAGCGCGACATATTCCTGCGCAGCAGCCTGCGCGATCACGCCCTGATGGTTACCCGTCGGGCTCATATGGTCGAGCTTGCGCCGGTCGCAGGTGACCACCGGGACCCCGTGTCTGCGGGCTTCCGCCGCCACGTCGCCGATGCGCGCGCCCTCGGCCACAAAGACCTTATCGACCGTGCGCCCCGCACGCAGGGTCTCGAGCACCGCGTTGCGGCCCTCGATCAGCGTGCCGTCGTCCTCCCGCGGGAGACGGCGCCTGTTTTTTTCATAAGCCATTCTCTATTCGCTCCAAAAGTTTTCAGATATTCGTAGTATAGCACACATTCTCCCCTGTTTTCAACGCTGTGCGGCGGAAAATAGTAATTTATACGGTTTCCCGCCCCACATGTGTCCTGTTTTTGTGAAAAACCTCGAAAAGCGGCGTCCGCCATGCTATAATAGGCTTATCAGGACAGGGATCGGAGGGATCTGACATGACAAATTTTGACGACAAGCTGCACACGCTGCGCGCACAGGCCGCGCGCAAAAAGCAGCTGCGCTCCATGCTGGACACGCTGTACGCCCGCCGCGGCGAGCTGGAGGCGCGCGAGCGCGAGCTGGCCGCCGTGCGCGCCGCCGAGCAAAAGGACGTCGACCGGCTGGAGGGACACAGCCTTGCTGCGCTGTTTTACAGTGTGCTCGGCAAAAAGGACGAGCAGCTGGACAAGGAGCAGCAGGAAGCCTATGCCGCTGCGGTCAAGCACGACAGCGCGGTGCGCGAGCTGGAGGCCGTCCGGCAGGACATCGCCCGGTATGAAAGCGAGCTGGCCTCGCTCGAGGGCTGCGAAGCGCAGTACGAACAGGTGCTCGCGGACAAGCGCGAAGCACTGAAGGCAGGCGGCGCCGCGCAGGCCGACCGCATTTTACAGCTCGAGCAGGAGATCGCCGCGCAGCAGGCGCAGGCGCGTGAGATCGAGGAAGCCATCGACGCCGGCAGCGCGGCGCGCGATACCGTGGAAAGCATCCTCTCCAGTCTGGACAGCGCGGATAACTGGGGAACATTCGACCTGTTCGGCGGCGGGCTGATCGCCGATCTGGCCAAGCACAGCCATCTCGACACCGCGCAGGACCAGATCGAGCAATTACAGATCCAGCTCAGCCGCTTCCGCACCGAGCTGAGCGACGTGACCATTGAGGCGGAGATGCAGGCGCAGGTAGACGGCTTCCTGCTTTTCGCAGACTACTTTTTCGACGGACTGTTTGTGGACTGGATGGTGCTCGACCGCATCCATCAGTCACAGTCTCAGGTGTCAGGCACCGCCGACCAGATCCGGAGCACGCTGCGCCGGCTGTACGACATGCAGGATGCCTGCCGCGCCGCGCAACAGGCCGCACAGGACCAGCTCGACCAGTTGGTATGCGACGCCTGACCGGTATATCCCCCATCACCCCGAAAACCGCAGAAGGACCGCTCAAAGAGCGGTCCTCAGCTTGTCCGAAAAAGTCTTTCGCGCCGCAGCGCGCATAAAATAGAAAATTGCAACAAGTTGCAATTTTCATAAAAACCGGGAGCATGTATCTCGGTTTTTATACAAGCCGCTGTCAAGTGTGCCTGAAAGGCGCGCGCAGACAGCGGAATTTTCGATCGGAAGCGTGGT
>USLE01000351.1 GCA_900555465.1 uncultured Butyricicoccus sp. | reverse complement strand
ATCGTGCCGTCCACGCTCTTCGGGAAGCGCAGCGAAACGCCGGCGAGCTGGCCGTAGGAGCCGGCCTCGTGCTCTGCAATGTGGGAATGCGGGTCGATCACGACGCAGTCGCCGCGGCGCGTGTGCGCCATCAGCGCGCAGGCGTTGCCCTGCATGCCCGAGGTGACGAACAGCGCGGCCTCCTTGCCCAGACGCTCGGCGGCGTAGGCTTCGAGTTCGTGCAGGGTGGGGTCGTCGTCGAATACGTCGTCGCCCACGACAGCGGAAGCCATCGCGTCGCGCATCGCCTGCGTCGGCTGGGTGACGGTATCACTCCGCAAATCGATATACCGCATGATAAAACAACCTCCGTTACCTAGAAAATTCTCATAGAACCACACAAAACCGGGGCGCTGCCTCGGTTTTGCGATCATGGGGAAGCGCCCTATAAGTACAGCTCTCCCCAGCGCCCGCACGGCGCAAAGCCGATCTGCCGGTACAGCTCGGCGACTTCGTCATAGCCGGAGACCAGCCGCGGCGTTTTGCCCGTCGCCTGAATACGCTGCACCAGAAAACGGGTGATGTACGAGCCCCAGCCCTTGTGCCGGTGCTCGGGCACGACAGCGACCGCACCGATCACGCCGCATTCGTCGTCCGTCGAGGCGACGCTGCCCGTGCCGATGACCGCGCCGTCCACCTCGAGTTGGTACAGCTCGGACAGCCCGCGCGACAGCCGGCGGTTCAGATCTGCGGCCCAGCTGTCAAACACAAAATGCGTGCGGTAGTACTCGTGGCTGCGCTGGAGCACATCGAACACCGCGCGCGGGTCGCCCGGGTGGATATCCGGGAAGCTGCCCTGCAGCGGCGCGCCGCGGTAGACCATGTAATACGAGCTTTCGGTCGTGCCGCCGACCAGATTTTGCAGCGCCTGACACTGCGTCCAGTTGGTATCGACCTCGTGCACCTGCGTGCGCCGGATCAGATCGGCGATCGGCGCGGGATCGGCGCGCTCGTCGGACGAGATGGTCAGCACGCCGTCCGCCAGATACAGCGCTGCAGCGGGCTCACGCCCCTTGCGGCACAGGTAAAATTGCACGCTGGGATCGCCCAGACCATAGGCGCGCAGCGCGGTCAGCGCACGCGAGCCGAAGATGTGTTCATGCGCGCAGGCAGCGGTAAAATCCGGGGTGTCTGCGGCAGTCACCGGGATCAGCATAGCGGGACCCTTCTTTCATTAATTATATATTATATATTATATATTATATATTATATTAGGGCGGAGCGGGCCGGTTCAGGCATCCTCCTTTTTGATCTGCGAGAGATAGCGGTACACGCTCGCCTGTGAGCAGTGCAGCGCGTCGGCCACATCCTTGACCGCGCCCTTGAGCAGGAAGATGCCGCCGGTCTCGAGCGAGGCGATGATCTGCATGCGCTCGTCCGGGGTCAGGCGGTCGGCGGTCACGCCGAGGCGCACCAGCTCGCGGCCCACCGCATCGCCCGCCACGGCGTCGATCGAGTTGTGGAAGCTCTCGGTCGTGGACGGTATGGTGCGCATCGCTTCGCGTTCGTGCTGCTCGTGGGGCTGGAACAGCTCGTTGACGAAATGGTCCGGGTGGCAAAGCTGCAGGATGTTTTTGCTGATCGCCTCGTAGCGGCTGTCGTCAAAATTGATGCACAGCATACCGATCAGCTTCCCGTTCTGCTTGATAAACAGTGTCGAGGAGCGGAGCGTTTTGCCCTCGGCGGACAAGCCGCAGTAGTGCAGGCGGTAGTCCTGCGTTTCGTAGCTTTTGTCCATCAGGATCTGCAGCGCAACGTTGGTCAGCGGCGCGCCTACCTCACGTCCGCTGACGTGATTGTTTGCAATGGCGATAATGGAACGGTTTTTGTCGGTCAGATCATGCAGGGCGACCTCGTAATCCGGGCCCAGAGCCTGTCCCAGAAACTCAGTCAATTTGGCATAATGCTGTAGAAGCGGGTTGGCCATGCGCTCACCTCAATTCCTTATTTTCAAAAAACAGGGGGATCATTTTGGATAATTTTATTATAACGCAAAAAATAGGGGGAAGTCAAAAAAGATAAAAAGAATTTATCACAATTAAGAGAAAAAGTTATTATGAAATTTCCACAAAACCTATGTAAAATCCCCACAAACAAAAAAATTAAAAGTAGTGAATCGTACAAAATGAACAAATGCCTATTGACAATTAATTATTCCGGTGATAAATTAGTTTCAGAAAAGGAGGCGGATAAGATGAAAAAAACAATCAGTACGGAGCTGGCGCCGGCGGCGATCGGACCGTACGCACAGGCTGTTGC
>USLE01000350.1 GCA_900555465.1 uncultured Butyricicoccus sp. | reverse complement strand
GCTCGAGGGTCAGCGGGTCGTCCAGCATGGCGCGCCAGTTGGTCGTGAGCGTCTTGCGCGCGGCGTCGATCTCCGCGTCCGTGATGTCGCCCGCGCGGCAGGCGTCCAGCTGGCGCAGGATCTCGTCCCGCGCGGTCTCGAAATCCTTGTTCTCAATGCCGGAGTTGACCATCATGATGCCCTTGGGGGATATAAACTGCGCGCTCGCATAGTAGCAGAGCGACTTGCGCTCACGCACGTTCAAAAACAGCTTGGAGCTGGTCGAGCCGCCGAAGATGGTCTGGAACATCCAGTACGCGGCCGGGTCGCCGCCAGTCAGACAGTGCCCGCCCGTGCGGAAGCCGAGCGAGAGCTTGCCCTGCGTCACCTGCTCCTCCTCGATCACCTCGCGCGGCGCGCCCGCGGGCTGCGCGGCGATGCCGGTCTGCGGCTGGTAGAGCGGGCCGTCCCGCCGCTGCACGAGCGGTGTCGCGGCAAACAGGGCTTCCACCGCGTCGGGCGGGAGCGTGCCGCAGTAGAACAGCTCGATCTGCGCCTCGTCCAGCGCGCGCCGGTAGGCGGCATACAGCTTGTTTTCCGTGATTTTGCGCGCCTGTTCGATCGTGCCGAGCGCGGACTGGCCGTAGGGCTCGTTTTCGCACATCAGCTCGGTCAGGCGCTTGGGCGCCCAGGAGCGCGGGTCGTTTTTCTGCGCCGCGATGCGGTCGATCAGGCCCTCGCGCTCGCCTGCGGTGTAGTCCGGGCAGAACACGCCGTCCTGCAAATACGGGTCATACAGCAGGTCGGCGAGCAGGCGGATGACCTTGGCGGTCAGCCCGTCCGCACCCGGGGCATAGGACTCGTCGATGCAGTCGGACAAAAAGCCGATGCACAGGCTTTCGCCCTCCTTGCGCACGGCGGATTCAATGCGCGCGCCGTACAGCTCGTCCAGCGCCCCGCCGATCGCGCACAGGTCGGGCAGCTTTGCCGTGCCGCGGCGCAGCACCTGCGGCAGGCAGGCGCGCAGCGCGGCGTCCGGCCCGCCGAGCGGGAGCAGCAGCCCGGCGCGCAGCACCGCCCGTTTGAACTTCGGCGTGGTCACGCAGGTGAGGTTCACCCCGTTGCCCAGCTTTTTCCGGGTCACTTGTTGTATAGGTTGCATCATTTTCCTCGATTCCGAAGATTTTTACATCATTCATTTTATTATAGCATTATTGCAGGTGCGAAGCAAACGAAGATTATGTGAACAAAATCCGGTTTCAGCGCTATTTTACCCTTGACAAGCGCGGGTTTATACGGTAGAATAGTCACGTTCGATGTAAAGGCGAAACACTTTACACATCCGAGGAGGCCCGCCGATGAAAGGCAAACCGCTCGAAATGAGCCTGCTGTTCGACTTTTACGGCGAGACGCTCACTGAAAAGCAGCGCGAGCTGTTCGACCTGTATTATAATGAAGACCTCTCGCTGGCCGAGATCGCCGAGCACGCGGGCATCACCCGTCAGGGCGTGCGCGACAGCATCAAGCGCGCGGAACATGCGCTGCGCGAGATGGAGGAAAAGCTCGGTCTGGTCGCCCGCTACGGCGGCACCGAGCGGTGCGCGGAGGAACTGATGCGCGAGGTCGAGCGCTTACGCGCCTTAAACGCCGACACACTGCACAGCAGCGAGGCGGAGGAGATCGCCTCCCGCATGGCGTCGCTGCTCGACCAGCTCAGGCAGGAGGCTTAACATGGCATTTGAAGGCCTTACCGAAAAAATTTCATCCGCTTTCAAGCACCTGCGCAGCAAGGGGCGGCTGACCGAGTCCGATATCAAGGAAGCGATGCGCGAGATCCGCATGGCACTGCTTGAGGCGGACGTCAACTTCAAGGTCGCCAAGGATTTCATCAAGGCGGTTACCGAAAAGGCGACCGACGCCGAGATCCTCGAAAGCCTGTCCCCGACCCAGCAGGTCATCAAGATCGTCAACGAGGAGCTGGTTGCCCTGCTCGGCGGCCAGACCACCCGTTTGACCATAGCGCCCAACCCGCCCACCATCGTTATGATGGCCGGTTTGCAGGGCGCGGGCAAAACCACCAACTGCGCCAAGCTCGCAGGCCTGCTGCGCAAGCAGCAGCAGCGCCGCCCGCTGCTCGTTGCGTGCGACGTGTACCGCCCCGCGGCGATCGACCAGTTAAAGGTGGTTGGCAAGCAGCTGGATATCCCGGTCTTTGACGAAGGGCAGGGCGATCCGGTCGAGATTGCAAAACACGGCATTGACTTTGCCAGGAAAAACGGTTACGACCTGGTTTTTCTCGATACCGCAGGCCGCCTGCACATCGACGAAAAGCTGATGGA
>USLE01000349.1 GCA_900555465.1 uncultured Butyricicoccus sp. | reverse complement strand
CTTGACTGCACTGACGATCGAACTGCTGTAGAAGCAGGTCGCGCATTCAAAATGCAGGAAAAACGAGCGGTAATCCATGTTGATCGTGCCGACAACAGCGATATCGTCATCCGATACAATGCTCTTGGCATGCAGGAAGCCCGGGCGGTATTCGTAAATCTTGACGCCCGCGCGGTGCAGCTGCTGGTAATAGGAGCGGGTGATCATATAGACCAGCTTTTTATCCGGAATGCCCGGGGTCAGGATGCGCACATCCACACCCGACTGCGCCGCAATGGTCAGCGCAGTAATCATCTCATTGTCCAGCACCAGATACGGCGTGGTGATATAGACGTAGTCGCGCGCATTGTGGATGATTTGCAGATAAAGCGATTCGCCGATATTGATATCATCCAGCGGCGAATCCGCAAACGGCTGCACATAGCCGTCCGGCGGCATCTTGGCCGTGGGCAGGTAGGCGTCCAGCGGCGGCACGGTCTCCCCTGTCACATATTCCCACAGCTGTAAGAACAGCGAGGTCATGTTGGCAGTGCCTTCGCCGCGCAGCATGATGCCGGTATCCTTCCAGTGGCCGAAGCGCACCTTTTTGTTGATATATTCATCCGCAAGGTTGATGCCGCCCATGAAGCCGACATTCCCGTCGATGATCATCATTTTTCGGTGGTTGCGGTAGTTTAGATAGGTGTTGAGCGTCGGCACAAAGCGGTTGAAGCGCACCGCGCGGATGCCGAGCGAAACCAGATAGCGGTCATACCCCGCGGGCAGGGTCGCGATCGAACCGACATCGTCATAAATGACGCGCACGTCCACACCCTCGCGCACCTTCTGCTGGAGGATATCCAGGATGGTGTTCCACATCACACCTTCCTCGATGATGAAATATTCAAAATAAATGAACTTGCGCGCGCAGCGCAGCTCGTCGCACATGGCGGCGAACATCTCCTCGCCTACGCGGAAATACTTCGCTTCGGTGTTGGTCCACGCGGGCATGCCGTTGAGCGAGGCGACATAACGGGCGCAGGTCGCATGCTGGGGGCATTGATGCGCCAGCTCCTCTGTCGCAGGGGTGCGCATGTAGTCGGTGAAATCCGGCGGGTTGGGCTCATACTGATGCTGCGTGCGCGCGCGGTTAAACGGCGTATTGCCCCAGAGCAGGTAAAACAGGCCGCCGAACAGCGGGAGCAGCAGGATAACAATGATCCAGCTGATCTTGTACATCGGGTTATCGTATTTCCGCACCAGCCAGATGACAATGATAAAGCTCAGGATGGTCAGCGTATACGGCATCCAGCTCCACCGCATACTGATCCAGTCAAGGCCGTACATCACAATAACAAGCTGGACCGCCAGCAGGAAACCGCCGACAACACGCCGGTCACCCAGCAGACGGCCTAGGATTCTGCGCATAAGAGTCTCCTTTCTCCGATACTTTCACATATATCATGATATCGCACATACCGACAAAAGTCAATGTGCGTGCATTGCCCTGCGGTAAAATCTGTGATAAAATAAGGAAAACCCACAAAAAATAACAACCGGAGGACGATAGCAATGCCCCATACCCCTGTTCCTGCCGATGAGTTGTCGGCCCGCCTGAACCGTCTGCGCTGCGCCATGACCGAACGCGATCCGGCATGGGCCATGATGATTCTGGACAATAAGATCGACCTGTATTATCTGACCGGCTCCATGCCGGACGGCGCGCTTGTCGTGACCCCGGATGAGGCTGTGCTGTTTGTGCGGCGCTCCGTGGACTGCGTGCAGCGGGAATCGCTTTTCCCGGATATCCGCCCGATGGGCAGCTTCCGCGGCATTGCGGAGGCGTTCCCCAGCGTGCCCGAAACGGCTTACGTCACCATGCGCACGATGACGCTGCAAAAGCTGGCGCTGCTGCAAAAATACCTGCCGTTTACGCCCAAGGGCGCCGACGATGTGCTCTCCGGCCTGCGCGCGGTCAAGAGTGAATATGAGCTTTCCTGCATGCGTCGCGCCGGCAAGCTGCACCAGCTGGTCATCGAGGAGGTCGCGCCGGTGCTGCTGCGCCCCGGCATTAGCGAGGCGCGGCTTTGCAGCGAGATCTGCACCTGTATGCTCGACCGCGGCGCAATGGGCATCTCGCGCTTTAACCAGCCCGCTGCCGAAGATGTGCTGGGCGTTGCCAGCTTCAGTGAAAACAGCCTGCGCGCGAGCGCGCTCGACAGCCCCTCGGGCAATATCGGCACCTGCATCGCGATGAAGTCGATCGGCTCCTCTGCGCGCTGCCTGAAAGACGGCGACACCGTGCTGCTCGATATCCCCTGCGGCTATAACGGCTACCATAC
>USLE01000348.1 GCA_900555465.1 uncultured Butyricicoccus sp. | reverse complement strand
CCGGAAAGCTCCGGATAGCGGCGGCTGAGTTCATTGGGCGACATGGGGAAACGATGCAGATCCTCGCGCATAAGGCCGAAACCGCCCTCGCCTGCTGCTGCAATGCGGATGCGCAGCTCATGCTCTTTCATGCGCGCGTCGCACAGGTACTCAAACTGCTCGCGCGAGGCACGGAACACCGCCTCCACCCCTGCCGGATCCGCCATATAAAGATACCGGTAGATCTTGTAAAGCACGATGGACAGATATTCCTCGATCTCATGCGGCAGCTGTGTGCTCCCGGTCTGCTGCGCCAGATCGAGCAGCAGCGAGATCGCCTGCACCACCTGGCTCTTTTCCATCTCCGCGCTTTCCTGCACGTCCATCCGGCCGGCAGGCACGGCAGAGCCGTCCCGCGCCATCGAACGCCCCAGCAGGTAGTCGCACGAAACGCCGTAATAATCCGCCGCACGCACCACAAAAGGCAGCCCCGGCTCGCGAAGCCCATTTTCATAATGGCTGAGCAATGCCTGCGACACACCCAGGTCGCCCGCCGCTGTCCTTTGGCTTATTTTCTTTTCCCGGCGCAAAAGCGCGAGCGTGCGAGAAAAATCACTGGCCATATCTCTGCTACCCCGTCATAAAACTATGTATATTATACAGCGTGTAATTGCGCTTGTAAAGGTCGAAAACCGCCGTTTTTTTCTGTTTTGCGGTTTTATCCCCCGCTTTCCGAGCGAATTTTACAGGATTTTGTTGCGCAATCGCAGGTTGATAACTATATATGGGGGTCGCCGTCTCTTTTTACTATATAGACAATTTTTCCGCTTTTGCAACGCCCGAAATCGGCCTGTTTACGCTTGACGCGGTCAAACCGCACCGATATAATTAAATATAGTAACAAATCCCCGGGGTGCGGCGGCTCGTCCGACCGCACCCTGTTTATGCAAAGGAGCCCCAAAATGACCATTGAAGAGATCCTGAAAATGCGTCAGGAGGCCAGCGGCCTGAACAAGCTGATGCACATGCGCGTCATCACGCTGGATAAGGACGGCGGCGCGACGGTCGAGCTCGATCTGACTGACGAACTGCTCAACCCGCTCGGCATGGCGCACGGCGGCACGATCTTTACCCTGTGCGATATCGCGGCAGGCTCGGCCGCGGCGTCCCACGGACTGGTCGCCGTCACGCTGGACAGCAACATCCACTATTACCGCCCCGGCCGTCCGGGCAAAACGCTGACTGCGGTCGCCTACGAGCGCAAGCGCGGCAAAAAGACCGCGGTCTACATGGTCGAGGTGCACGACGACGAGCACAAGCACATCGCCGACGCCGTCTTCACCATGTTCTACACCGGCCAGACGCTGGAGGACATGCACCCTTGAGCGGGGTCTCCCCTGCGATCGTCGCGCCGCTGCTCGCATGGTATGACGAGGGGCACCGCGACCTGCCCTGGCGCGCGGTTCCCACGCCCTACCGCGTGTGGGTGAGCGAGATCATGCTCCAGCAGACGCGCGTCGAAGCCGTGCGCGGCTATTTCGACCGATGGATGCAGGCGCTGCCCGATATCCCCGCGCTGGCTGCGGCGGACGAAGCGGTCTATATGAAGCTGTGGGAGGGCCTCGGCTACTACAGCCGTGTGCGCAACCTGCACCGCGCCGCGGTCGAGGTCTGCGAGCAATACGGCGGCGAACTGCCCGCGGATTACGCCAGGCTGCTCGCCCTGCCCGGCGTGGGCGAATACACGGCGGGCGCGGTCGCGTCCATCGCCTTCGGCCTCCCGGTCCCGGCGGTGGACGGCAACGTGCTGCGCGTCGCCGCGCGGCTGGACAATGACCTGACCCCCATCACGGACGCCGGGTATAAAAAACAGACGCGCGCGCGTTTTGCAGCGCTCATGCCCGCCGACCGCCCGGGCGACCTCAATCAGGCGCTGATGGAGCTGGGCGCGACGGTCTGCCTGCCGAACGGCGCGCCGCGCTGTGCCGACTGCCCATTGCAGCATCTGTGCCTCGGCTGTCACCACGGCAATGCCGCGATGCTGCCCGTCCGCGCTGCCAAAAAGGCGCGCCGCGTCGAAAACCGCACCGTTCTGCTCGCGCGCTGCGGCCCGCTGGTCGGCATCCGCCGCCGTCCGGCAAAGGGCCTGCTCGCCGGGCTGTGGGAGCTGCCCGCCCTTGCGGGGCACCTCTCGCCCGAGGAGACGCGCGCGGCGCTCGCCGCACAGGGCTGGAAGGTGCAAAAGCTGCTGTCTCTGCGTCCGGCCAAACATATTTTCACCCATGTGGAATGGCACATGAACGGCTATTACATCGAGCTTGCCGCCCCGCCGGACGGCCTGACC
>USLE01000347.1 GCA_900555465.1 uncultured Butyricicoccus sp. | reverse complement strand
GCGCGGGGCGGGGCTGTCCGCGCTCGGCGGTATGATCTGCGGGGTCATGCTGCTCGGGGAGGGCCTGAAAAGCGGGGTATATGTGGCGGCGGCGCTGCTCGTGCTGTGCGTGATGAGCGTATGCGCGGGGCTGCGCGTGGTGACCGCGCGCTGGTTCGCGCCCACCGTGGCCACGCTGGCGGGTGCTGCGTGCACCTTTGTGTTCCTGCCCGTCGGGCCGGCGCTGGGCGCAGCCGATGTGCTGACGTTTGCCGCGGTGCAGGGGCTGACCTTCGGCGCGTGCTGGGTCTACGGCGCGGCGCTCGCCCCGCCGCGCGATGAGAACGACTGGCGGCGGCCTGCGACCCTGCTGGTCCTGACGGCGACCGTGCTGCTTTCTCTGTCCGACCTTAGCCTGTTCGGCCTGCTCGCGCCTGCGCGCATCGTATCGCTCGTGCTCGTGCTGGCGGCAGCCTACCTCGGCGGTTCGACTGCGGGCGCGGCGGCCGGTGTGGCGTTCGGCGCGGCGATGGACCTGTGCGTAGGCTACGGCGCGCTGTTCACCTGCTGCTACGGGCTGTGCGCGCTGGTATCCGGACTGTTCCGCGATAACGGACGCGGCTGGTTCGCGGTGTGCGCGCTCCTGTCCGGGCTGTGCGCGGCCATGCTGGGCGTGGACCACGCGCTGTTCGTACCGCTCATTCTGGAGCTGATCTGCGCGGTCGCGGCGTTCGCCGCCCTGCCGCCGATGGTTTGGGACGCGGTGCGGCACAGCCTGCTGCCGGATACACTGATGGGCGAATCCGCGCGGCGCAATGTGCGGCGCACGGCGGGCAAGTGCGCGACCGAGGCGGCGCAGGCGTTTTACGAGCTGTACCTTGCCATGCTGAACGGCGTGAGCGAGGGCAGGGCGGCGGGTGACCACAACGTGCGCGTGGTGTTCGACCGCGCGAGCGACCGCGTGTGCAAGCACTGTGTGCTGTGCGCACAATGCTGGCAGCGCGACTATGTGACCACGCTCGCGGCGTTTAACGACGTGACCCAGCCCATGCTCAAACGCGGGCGCGCCGAGCTGACCGATTTCCCGTACCACTTCGCTTCGCGCTGCGTGCATCTGCCCGAGCTGATGCGCGCGATCAACAGCGCGCTGTTTGCGCTGCGCGAACGCCAGAGCCTTCGGCGCCAGCAGGAGGAAAACCAGAGCCTGCTGGCGCGGCAGTACGCGGGCATCACGGACATTCTGCGGCAGCTCGGCGCGGAGGTGACGCAGGACGTGACCGCCCAGCCCATGATGGAGCGGCAGGTGCGGCGGTATGCGTCCGCCTTCGGCTGGATCGACAATGTGTGCGCGGTGCGCGACGCGCAGGGGCGGCTGGTGATCGAGCTGTACGGCGAGGGCATCGACGACGTGTTGCAGCAGGGCGAGGGCTTCTCGGCGGGGCTTTCCGCGCTGCTTGGCATCGGCCTGACCCGCCCGAAAAAGGTGGAGGAGGGCGACACGGTACATCTTGAGATGCGTGAGCGCGCGCCCTTTCGCGCGGTCGTGGGCATCGGGCGGCAGCAGAAAGAGGACTCGACGGTCTCGGGGGACACGGGATGCTATTTTCTGACTGACGCGGGTGTGGCCTGCCTGCTGCTCGCGGACGGGATGGGCACGGGCGCTGCCGCTTCGCAGGACAGCCGTCTGCTGGTCACCTCGCTCGAGCGGTTCCTGCGCGCGGGCATTACGATCGCGGACGCGCTGCGGGCGGTGTCGCCCGCCCTGCGGCTGCGTTCGGACGGCACGCGGTTTACCACACTGGACGCCCTGACCCTCGACCTGTTCACCGGCAAGGCGGAGAGCCTCAAGTGCGGCGCTGCGCCCTCCTACCTGCGCATCGGCGGGCAGTGGACCATCCTGTCCGGCAAGGCGCTGCCCATCGGCCTGGCGGAGGAGGATCAGCTGGGCGAGCCGGTGCCGCTGCGGTTCGGGCATGGGGACCTGTTCGTCATGCTGTCGGACGGGATCTCGGACGGCATGGAAGACGGCTGGGTGCGGGAGCTGCTGCTTGCGCACGCGGGCGACAGCCCCAAGGAGCTGGCCGCGCGGCTGGTGACCGAGGCCAAGGGCCGCGGCCACGACGACGACCGCACCGCGCTGGTCATGCGCATCGAAAAGCTGTAGAAGCAGCATGTATCAAAAAAAGGACCGCTTTCAAGCGGTCCTTTCAGTCTGTCGAAAAAGTCCTTCGCGCCGCAGCGCGCATCAAATAGGAAATTGCGGCGAGCCGCAATTTCCATAAAAACCCGCGACATGCGCGTGGGTTTTTATACAAAACGACTCCGAATTGTGCCCGTAGGGCGCGGTTCGGAGT
>USLE01000346.1 GCA_900555465.1 uncultured Butyricicoccus sp. | reverse complement strand
CTGAATGTGCCGTGCGAGCACGAAGGCGCGTTTGAGATCGCGCGCCGCAGCCGCGGCACGCCGCGTATCGCCAACCGCCTGCTGCGCCGTGTGCGCGACTTTGCGCAGGTGCGCGGCAGCGGCACGATCGACCGCGAAAGCGCGGACATGGCGCTGCGCGCGCTCGAGATAGACGAGCTCGGGCTGGATAATATCGACCGGATGATGCTGACCAGCATTATCCGCAACTACGGCGGCGGTCCGGTCGGTCTGGATACGCTTGCCGCCACGATCGGCGAGGAAGCGATCACCCTCGAAGATGTTTATGAGCCGTATCTGATGCAGATCGGATTTTTGAGCCGTACGCCGCGCGGACGCTGTGTGACGCTGCAGGCATACCGGCACTTACATATGGAACCGGCGGATGGGCAGCAGATGCTGTAACCGCGGCTAAAATCAGAAAGTCAGGTGTTTTATTATATGGGTAGATACTTTGGGACGGACGGCGTCCGCGGCATAGCAAATCTCGAGCTGGACGCCCTGCTCGCCTTCAAGATCGGTGCGGCGGCAGCCTATGCGCTCACGCAGGAAGCCACCCACGCGGGCAAGGCCAAGCTGCTGATCGGCAAGGACACGCGCATCTCCTCGGATATGCTGGAAAATGCGCTGGTGGCGGGCATCTGCTCGGTCGGCGCAGACGTGGAGCTGCTCGGCGTCATCCCGACGCCTGCGGTGGCCTACCTCACCATCAAGCATAAGGCGGACGCGGGCATCGTGATCTCGGCCAGCCACAACTCTTTCGAGTATAACGGCATCAAGATCTTTGCAGGCAACGGCTACAAGCTGCCGGATGAGACCGAGGCCAGGATCGAGGATCTGATCGACAACTTCGAGTCCATCCCCAAGGTCACCCACGAAAAGCTGGGCCGTGTGCTCAAGAGCAAGATCGACCCGGTGGTGGAGTACACCGACCATCTGGCCGAGACCATCAAGGGCGACCTGTCCGGCCTGCGCGTTGCGGTGGACTGCGCCAACGGCGCTTCCTCGACCACGGTCGAGCGACTGATGCGTCTGGTCGAGTGCAAGGCGGAGATCCGCTTCTATGAGCCGGATGGCGTCAACATCAACGATAACTGCGGCTCCACCCATCTGGAGCAGCTGAAAACCCGCGTGCGCAACGGCGATTTTGACCTCGGCGTTGCGTTTGACGGCGACGCGGATCGCTGCCTGATCGTGGACGAGACCGGCGAAGAACTGGACGGCGACCGCATCATGGCGGTGTGCGCGGCACACATGAAGAAGGAAGGCAAGCTGCGCGGCGGCGCGTTTGTCGCGACCGTGCTGTCCAACATGGGCCTGCACGCTTACGCGGAGAAAAACGGCATGCGCATCGAGTGTTCCAATGTCGGCGACCGCTATGTGCTCGAGATGATGCTGCAGAAGGGCTATATTCTGGGCGGCGAGCAGTCCGGCCATGTCATCTTCCTCGAGTATGCCTCGACCGGCGATGGCGAGCTGACTGCGCTGCAGTTCATGGCGATCCTCAAGGCGAGCGGCAAGAAGTGCTCGGAGATCGCGGCTGAGGTCGTGCCGTGGCCGCAGCTGATGATCAACGTCAAGGTGCCGAACGACAAGAAGAATACGCTTCAGGAGCTGCCGGAAATCAAGGCTGCGATCGAACAGGCCGCAGCGGAGCTCGGCGAAAACGGCCGTATTCTGGTGCGTCCTTCCGGAACTGAGGCGCTGGTGCGCGTTATGGTCGAAGGAAAGGACAGCGAGCAGGTCAATACTTTGGCAAAAAGGGTTGCCAAAGTCGTTGAGTCTGTCGTATAATAAGGAAAAGCCAACATAAGGTGGATGTGCTTTTGCATCCACCTTGTTTTGTTTAAGAAGGAGGTGGAAGCCATTGGTGGTGACAAGTGCATAGCAGTCAAAGCGCCAGAACTGCGGTGCAGCCGGTATCGCAGTTGACGAGGGAAGGGTTAATCGAAGTATTCGGCGGGTGCCCTTCGGCCACGAGTGGGTTGGTCGTGAGCAGGCTGTTAAAACGCGCGGGCGACCGCGCGGACAGAGCAGTTTCCTGCATAACGCACTATTTTTATACCCAAAATTAGAAATTTACCATCCTTTTTATTCGGAGGAATTGTTTTTATGTGTGGAATTGTTGGATTTACGGGCCGCGAAAACGCGCTGCCTATTCTGATCAAAGGTCTGTACAGCCTCGAGTACCGCGGCTATGATTCCGCGGGCATCGCGGCGTTCACCAGGGACGGCCTGCGCGTTGTCAAAACGCAGGGCCGCATTGCCAATCTGGAGGAGAAGATCCGCGAAGAGGGCGGTCTGGACTGTACCTGCGGCATCGGGC
>USLE01000345.1 GCA_900555465.1 uncultured Butyricicoccus sp. | reverse complement strand
GCGCCCATCAGCATCGGCTCGCCGTCAGTGCCGCCGACGCCAGCAATACAGCCCATGACTGCGATCGCACCCATGACGCGGCCGCGGTCGCCGCCGACCATCTTGCCGCCCTGTGCCGCAATCAGCACCGGCAACAGGAAGGTGAGCATGAACGGCTGGATGGACGCCAGTTGTGCATTTGGGAACCAGCCTTTTTCAATGAACAGGGCAGTGATAAAACCCCATGCGATAAATGCCCCGATATTGGGCATGACCATAGCGCTGAGGAATTTGCCGAATCTGGCAATCGTGTTTTTCATGCGAAAGGCAACTCCTTTTCTCTGCTTTCTCTCTTTACCGATTTTTGTGTGTTTCAGGCTTACACAAGCGCTGTGGCTTTCGTTTTGTATCTTTATTGTATTGGGCTGCGGATGCAAAAGCAACCAATAGTTATGGCACTGTTGTCCATCCGGATCAGTGCCAACTCCTCCTGTTTTATCTGAATTCACCAAATCACGTCGTCGGATTTGAACCATTTCACCAAAGGAACGCGCGCCTGATACAGCCGTATCGCAGGTTTGGCACTATCGGCAAGGGGCAAATTTGCCGCCGCTCACGCAGCGCAGTGTCATGCCGCGTATTCCTTTTTTTGCCCGGCCGTGCTATACTGAATATAAATCACGAGAGAAATCGAGCAGAGAGGAGGGCATCTGGTGGAGCGCCAAAACCATTTACCGCTGCTGTCCGATAATGGACGCAGGCTGATCCGCAAGCTGGCGGACCTGCCGCCGGTCTGGTTTACCGCAGCGGCGCTGGGGGAGAGCATCGGCGTGAGCCGCCGCACGGTCATGCGCGAGCTGCCCGGCATCGAAAAATGGCTGCAGGCAGCGGGATTCTGCTTGGTGCGCAGCCCCGGACAGGGGGTGCGGCTGGATGAGGACGAAGACCGGCGCGCCGCCCTGCGTGCGCTGCTCGACGGCGGCGGCACCGTGCTGTCCAAAAACGAGCGCATCGACCGCCTGCTTGCTTTGCTGTTTGCGGCAGTAGAGCCGGTAAAGACCCAATGGCTGGCGGAAAAGCTGAATATTTCCGAGCATACGCTGGCCAACGACCTGAATACGGCGGGCGAATGGCTGCTCGCGCGCGGGGTATCGATCAAACGGCGCGCGGGCGTGGGCATCTGGCTGGACGGAACGCCGGAAAACCTGCGGCGCGCTATGGGCATCCGCCTGCGCCCGCAGCTGACCCAGCTGGACTGGGACCGGTTCATCGAAAGCCGGCAGGATGGCTCAACGCTCGGCCTGCTCGACCGGGGGGATATGCAGGCAGTTGCCCGCGTGCTGCAGGGGTTTGAGCGCAGCGGCCGGTTTGTTTTCAGTGACAGTGCGTTCATTTCGCTCGTATTGCATTTGACCCTGCTTGCCGGCCAGGTGCGCAGCGGACGGCTGAAAACTGACGGCCCGCGCGGCAAAGCAGGGCGTGAGGCTGCGGCGCTGCAAATCGCGCTCGAAGGGGCGCTGGGTGTCCGTCTGCCCGCGGACGAGGCCGGATATCTGGATCATTATCTGCATGTCGCCCTGGGCCAGCAGGACTGGGACGATCCGGAGGAACTGCGCATCAGCCAGCTTGCCGCTATGCTGATCCGCGGCATGGAGCGTGAGACCGGTGTCGAACTGACCGGTTTTTCCACCTTCCGAACCGACCTGTACGCGCATTTGCGCCCTATGCTGCTGCGCATTGCCCGCGGCGAGCGCATCGAAAACCCGCAGCTCGCAGCGATACGCACCCAATATGCCGGTTTATGGGCATCGGTGCGCCGTGTGTGTGACCAAACCGCGCATACACTCCGGATGCCGCCGATCCCGGACGAGGAAGCCGGCTTCCTTGCGATGCACTTTGGCGCAGTGCTCGAAAAATGCGAGCAGACGCGCCGCCGCCTGCGTGCGGTGGTCGTCTGCCCGATGGGCATGGCGACCAGCCGCTTCCTGACCACCCAGCTGGATCGGGAGTTCCCGGGCATTGCGGTCGAGCGCATGTGCCCGCTGCGCGGGCTGGACACGGATGCGCTGCGTGAGCAAGGCATCGGGCTGATCATCTCCACAGTGCCGCTGGCTACAGACTTCCCGCACGTTGTGGTCAGCGCAGTCCTGCAGGAGAAGGATCGCGTTTTGCTGCAAAGTGCGGTCGAGACCTTCCGCGAACAGGCGTCCACCGGTGCGCAGCCCGCCCCACAGCCCACCGACCTGCGCTATGCGGATGCGCTGAGCGCCTGCCTTGTCGGGCTGCTGGATACCCTGACGATCCGGGATATCCCGGCATCGCATACGCGCAGGGAAGTGCTCCATGCTGCCGCGGGCTTGTTTTCCCACGCCCCG
>USLE01000344.1 GCA_900555465.1 uncultured Butyricicoccus sp. | reverse complement strand
CTTCATGACCTTCGGCCAGAGCTATCTGACCCACATGAAGTGTCTGGAGAACGTCGGCATGCTGTCCACCACCCCGATCGAGTTCGAGGGGCACCAGATCGTGCCGATCCAGTTCCTCAAGGCGCTGCTGCCCGATCCCGCGACCCTCGGCCCGCGCACCAAGGGCAAGACCAACATCGGCTGCATCTTCACCGGCAAGAAGGACGGCAAGGAAAAGACCGCCTATATCTACAACGTGTGCGACCACGAGGCGTGCTACCGCGAGGTCGGCTCGCAGGCGATCAGCTACACCACCGGCGTGCCCGCAATGATCGGCGCGATGATGCTGATGACCGGCAAGTGGTCGAAGCCCGGCGTATATACGGTCGAGGAGTTCGATCCCGATCCGTACATGGAAGCCCTGAACAAGTGGGGCCTGCCGTGGCAGATCAACGACAACCCGGTGCTGGTGGACTGATATGAGATTTACCGAACTTCCCACCCCCTGCTTTATCGTGGATGAAAAGCGGCTCGTGCAGAACCTCGCGGTGCTGCGCGGCGTCGCCGACCGCACGGGCGCCAAGATCCTGCTCGCGCAGAAGGCGTTCTCGATGTTCTCGGTCTATCCGCTGCTGCGCGAGTACCTCGCGGGCACGACCGCTTCCGGCCTGTATGAGGCGCGCCTCGGCAAGGAGGAATTCGGCGGCGAGACGCACGTCTACTCCCCCGCCTATGCCGAGCGCGAATTCGGCGAGATCCTGCACTATGCCGACCATATCGTGTTCAATTCGTTCAACCAGTGGAAGGCCTACGGCAATCTGGCGCGCGCGGCGGGCAAAAGCTGCGGTCTGCGCCTCAATCCCGAGTGCTCCACCCAGCCCGCCGAGCACGCGATGTACGACCCCTGCGGCCCGACCTCGCGTCTGGGCATTACGGAAGCCAACTTCCAGCCCGAGCTGCTGGACGGCATTGAGGGCTTCCACTTCCACACCCTGTGCGAGCAGAACGCGGACGACCTTGTGCGCACGGTCGCGGCGTTCGAAGCGCGCTTCGGCGAATACATGGAAGGCATCAAGTGGCTCAACCTGGGCGGCGGCCACCACATCACCCGCGACGACTACGACGTCGAGACGCTGATCAAGTGCATCTGCTACCTGCGCGACAAATACAATGTGCAGATCTATCTTGAGCCGGGCGAGGCGGTCGTGCTGAACGCGGGCTATCTGGTCTCCACCGTGCTCGAGGTGATGCACAACGGCAAGGACATCGCCATCCTGGACACCTCGGCGGCCTGCCATATGCCGGACGTGCTCGAAATGCCCTACCGTCCGCCGGTCTGGCGCGCGGGCGAGCCGGGCAAAAAGGCGTTCACCTATCTGCTGACCGGCCGTTCCTGCCTTGCGGGCGACGTGATCGGCGAGTATTCGTTCGACACCCGCCTGTTCGAGGGCGAGCAGGTCGTGTTCGGCGATATGGCGCTCTATACAATGGTCAAGACCAACACATTCAACGGCGTACCCCTTCCTCTCATCGCCATCCGCCGCGCGGACGGCACGGACGAGGCCGTGCGCATGTTCGATTACGAGGATTTCAAGGGACGTTTGTCCTGATGGAGACGCGGAAAGCGCTGCGGCTCGATGGATATGATTATTCGGCGCAGGGGGCGTACTTCCTGACGTTATGCACACAGAACCGGCGGTGCATACTCTCTCGCGTAGGGCGCGACGACCTCGGCGCGCCTTGCGTTTGTTTAACCGCAGCCGGCTGCATAGTGGATCGCTATATTCGTTCCATCTCAGCCGCATATCCGCATATTGTGGTCGATCAATATATCATCATGCCCAATCATGTGCACCTGCTCTTGACAGTTTTGCACAATGACGGCGCGCCGGGGTCGTCGCGCCCTACGGCACTCATCCCCCGTGTTGTCGCCGCGCTGAAGCGCTTTACCAATCAGGAAGCAGGCTGCAAACTATGGCAGACCTCCTACTACGACCACATCATCCGCGACGAGGCGGATTACACGGCGCGATATAACTACATCCTCGACAATCCCCGCCGCTGGGCGGAGGATGAATACTATATCCCGTAAGTAAAGCACCCCCGCAGGCATATCGCCTGCGGGGGTGCTGTTATTCTGCCTATGTTTTGGGAAAGCGCAGGGTGATCGTCGTCCCCTCGCCCAGGGCGCTCTGCATCTCGATCTCTGCGTGGTGCAGCGCCGCGCCGTGCTTGACGATGGACAGGCCAAGGCCGGTGCCGCCGGTCATCTTGCTGTGGCTCTTGTCCACACGGTAGAAGCGCTCGAACACGCGCTGCTGGTCCGCGGGCGGGTACATGACGCTGTGCCGTGACCCGGAGTACATCCGCGTGGTCGA
>USLE01000343.1 GCA_900555465.1 uncultured Butyricicoccus sp. | reverse complement strand
CAGCGGACGCCCAGCGCAAGATCTCCATGCGGCGAGCGATGCTTCGGTCGTCTACCTGACGCCGTCGCACCATTTTCCGCTCGGCACGGTCATGCCCGCCGCCCGCCGCATGGAGATCTTGCGCTGGGCGTCCGCTGCGCCCGACCGCTATATCATCGAGGACGACTACGACAGCGAGTTCCGCTATGCCTCGCGCCCCATCCCGGCGCTGGGCGAGATGGATCGCGCGGGGCGGGTCGTATATGTGAACACCTTTGCGAAAAGCCTGTCGCCCGCGCTGCGCATCGGCTATCTGGTGCTGCCGGATGCGCTGATGGCGCGCTACCGCGAGCGGTTTTCGCTCTATTCTTCGACCGTGCCCAGTTTTGACCAGCATACGCTCGCGGCGTTCATGCGCACGGGCGGGTTCGAGCGGCATATCAGTCGCAGCCGAAAGGTGTATCAGGCGCGGCGCGATGCGCTGATGGCCGCGCTCGACCGCGAGCTGGCCGACCTGCCGCACGAGGTTTCGCGTTCGGAGGCTGGGCTGCACCTGCTGCTGCACATGCGAAACGGCATGCTCGAGCGCGAGCTGATCGAGCGGGCGCGGGCTGTGGGCGTGCGGGTGTACGGCCTGTCCGCGTACTACACGCCGCCGGTCAAACCGCCGAAAGCGACGCTGGTGCTCGGCTACGCGGGCCTGACCGAACGGCAGATCGACGAGGCCGCCGCCCTGTTGCGGCAGGCGTGGTCGTGAGCACGATATAGGAAAATTAAGCCCGGCTTTTCAGCCGGGCTTCTCTTGTGTATTCTCATCGCTTTTCTCTTTTTTCTTCACCGAATGAGCAAAAACGACCGACTGGTTCCCGAATTTGCGGCGCAGCTCGTCCACGGTCTGATCGAGCTTATGCTGCCTGTCCCGCCGCTGCATAGCGTCGGCTGCTTCGAAGAGCGAGAGCTGCTCGCACGACTGGTTTTCGGGCAGCAGGTTTGCCGCTGTGACCGACAGCAGGCGCACCGGCTTGTCCATCTGCCAGTGCGCGTGCAGCAGGGCCATCGAGGTCTCGATCAGCGCGCGGGTGGAGTTGGTCGGCCGCTCGAGCGTCACCTGCCGCGAGCGGTTGCGGAACTCCGGATCGCGGATGCCGAGCTGCACGGTCTGGCACACCATCCCGCGGCTGCGCAGGCGGCGGCCGACATTGTCGCACAGCGCGGTCAGGCCCATGCGGCATTCGTCCTCGCCGAGCAGGTTGTGCGCAAAGGTCATGCTGTTGCCCACGCTTTTGACCTCGCGCTCCTCGTAAAACGAGCGCACCGGCTCGTCGTCCTCGCCGCGGGCGTAGCGCAGCAGGGTATCTCCCATTTTGCCGAAAATCCCGTGTACAAACGCGGGGTCGCACGCGGCGAGCTCGCCGATGGTGTGCACGCCCAGCCGGGAGAGCCGGTCCGCCGCGCGCTTGCCGACATAGAGCAGCGTGTTCACCGGCATCGGCCACACCTTCTCCCGGTAATTCTCGCGCGAGAACACGGTCGTGCCGTCCGGCTTTTTGTAGTCGCTGCCCAGCTTGGCGAACGCGCGGTTGAACGACACGCCGACCGAGATCGTCAGCCCGATTTCCTCGCGCATCCGTCGGCGCAGCTCGTCTGCGATCTGCTCGCCCGTGCCGAACAGGTGCATCGAGCCGGTCACATCCAGAAAGGATTCGTCAATGCCGAACGGATCAACCAGATCGGTGTATTGCAGATACAGCTCGTTGCACTTGCGCGAATATTTGACGTATTCCGCGCGGTGCGGCGCGACCAGACGCAGGTCGGGGCATTTTCGCCGGGCCTGCCAGATGGTCTCGGCGGTCTGCACGCCGAACGCCTTGGCTTTTTCGTTTTTCGCCAGGATGATGCCGTGGCGGCTTTCCGGGTCGCCGCAGACCGCGGTGGGACCGTCCGCAAGCGTGGGGTCGAGCAGGGTCTCGACCGAAGCGTAAAACGAGTTGCAGTCGCAGTGCAGGATCGTGCGTTCCACGGCATTCCCTCCAATCGAACATTTGTTTCTGTTATTATAGCATAGGGACGCAGAATTTGCAAACCGGTGCGTCCATACACAGCGGGACAAAATTGCATCTTGACAAGCGCCCGCAGCGCGCCTATACTGGTACTGCAAGCAAGGGTGCCGTGATGAGCGGCTGAGAGGGCGAGAGCCTAACCTTTTGAACCTGTTGGTTAGCACCATCGTAGGGAAGCTGTCGCATCCAAGCAAAACAAATGCCCCGGTTTACCGCATGGTGAACCGGGGCATTTTTCTTGCGGAAAAGAGGGAATTTCATGAGAATAAACGGGAAAGATCGTCCCTGTGCGGCTGAAATGACCGTGCAGTCGCTTCTACTGGAGCTGGG
>USLE01000342.1 GCA_900555465.1 uncultured Butyricicoccus sp. | reverse complement strand
TGCTTTTGCAGTTTATCGCGCTGTTCGTGGGCATCGACGTATTCGGCAAGGGCTTTTACAACCTGCTGCACGGCATGCCCGACCGCGCCTCGCTGGTCTCCTTTGCGGTGGTCGCGGCGCTGCTGCACGGTGCGTCCATTATCGTGTTCGACAATCAGGCGGGCGTAGATGTGCCGTATCTGGCGGTGAGCATCCTGCTGCTGTATGCGGCGATGCGCGAGGAGCGCAACCAGTATGCTGCGCGGGCGCGCGCCTATCAGGCGATCTGCTCGGCGGAGCAGCCGGTGGCGGTATACAGCCATTTTGACCGCGAGGACGATGCCTGCCGCGCGGTCAAAGGCCCGCTGTTCGACAGGAAAGCCTTCCTGATCGAAATGGAGCGGCCGGACACGGCGGACCGCTTCTCGATGATCTATGTGCCGATCGCGCTGGCGGCGTCCATCATCTTTGCACTCGTGGCCTCGGTCGGCCGCGGCGAGCCGGTGCGCTTTTTCTGGGCGTTTTCGGCGATCCTGTCGGTATCCGCGCCGCTCGGCCTGATCTGTGCCTATGGCGCGAGCTATAAGAACATCTCCCGCCGTCTGCTCGCCTCGGGCGCGGCGATCGCGGGCGCGCGGCAGGCCAACCAGCTGCGCGGCACGGAGGAAGTCGTGCTGGCGGAGAACGACCTGTTCCCGTCCGGCTCGGTCAGCCTGGAGTCCATGCAGAACATGGGCATCCTGTCGGATGACAAGGTGCTGTCCTGCGCGGCGGCGCTGGCGGACGCGGTGGGGCTCGAGCTCGGCCGCGTGCTGAGCGACGCGACGCGCGAGCGCTACGGCGTGACGCTGGCGGCCCGCAACGTGCAGGAGATCGAAGGCGGCCTGAGCGGCGAGATCGGCACCAGCCGCGTGATCCTGGGCACGGCGGCGCTCATGGTCAAAATGGGCGTGCGCATCCATTCGGGCCAGGGCGACCACACCTGCGTATATCTGGTGGTGGACAATGCGCTCGCGGGCGTGATCACGCTGCGCTACCAGCCGACCAAGAACACCTATCAGGCGATGCGCCTGATGCGGCGCATGCACATGAACGCGGTGCTTGCAGTGCGTGATTTCAACCTTTCGCCCGCGATGGTCGAGGCGGAGTTTGATCTGCGCCGCGGCTTTGCCGACCAGCCCGACCCTGCGGGCGTCGAGCGCCTGCTCGACCCGCGCTATGCTGCGGGCGATGCGCCGGCGGCGATCCTGACGCGCGAGGGCGCAGGCCCGTTTGTACAGGTGCTGCGGTGCGCGGATAAGCTGGCGGGCGCGGTGCGCTCGGCGCTGACGCTGGGCGCGTTCGCGGGCATCTGCGGCATGCTGATCGTGTTCTATCTGGTGTTCCAGAATGCGGCGAACGCGCTGCCGGTGCTGCACCTGCTGCTGTATTTGCTGCTGTGGTACATTCCGGTGTTCATTATTACATTGCAGACGCATTAAAAACATCGATCGGAACGTACAGTTCCGATCGAACAACGCCCTTGACAGGCTGCGCCTGTAAGGGCTGTTGCAGAGGACGCCCCTCGGAATTTGATTCCGGGGGGCGTCCTCTGTTTGATAAAAAAGTCAGGCACATGTCCTGACTTTTTGTCATGCCAGCGCGCAGCGCTGATATTCCATTTCATTGCGCAGAAACAAAAAGTGCCGCAGGCGCAGAGCCGCGGCAGAGGGGGAAGGAGAGAGAACAGCATCAGACCGGCAGAATGGACACCACGGAAAACACAGCCATCGCCAGCGCCAGCACAGCGGCAGCGGTGATCAGATAAGCATGCGTCATGGCGGGGACACCTTCTTTCGGCCTGTGGGAAAAGTCCTTACATCTATATAAACGTACGAGGGGCCGATTTTGTGACAGGAAAACCGAAAAAAATAAAAATTTTTTTTGCGCGCGCATCCTGTCGGATGGAAAGGAATGGCTACAGAAAAATTGCACAAAAAACAGCTTGCATACACCTGCACAGTAGTGTATAATAACAAAGAAGGGAATTTGTTCCCGCTAACAAAGCGCCCGTAAACAAGGCATGGGCAGGGGAGTGTTTATAAAGTATGGCCAATTACCCGGTTAACAAGATCCGCAATGTATGTCTGATGGGGCACGGCGGCGACGGCAAGACCTCGCTCGTCGAAAGCCTGCTCAATATCGCCGGCGTGACCGACCGTGTCGGTAAGATCACGGACGGCAACACGGTATGCGATTTCGATCCCGAGGAGATCAAGCGCAAGTTCTCGATCTCGACGGCCGTCGCGCCGGTCGAGTTCAACGGCTGTAAGATCAACCTGCTCGATACCCCGGGCTTCTTTGATTTTGAAAGCGAAGTCAACTGCGCGCTGCGCGTGGCCGAGTCCGCGC
>USLE01000341.1 GCA_900555465.1 uncultured Butyricicoccus sp. | reverse complement strand
AAGCCAAGGGGTATGATATGATGACCTATGTGTTCGGCGCGCTGATGGTGTCGTTCGCCGTGATGGGCGCTTCATGGACGGTCATTATCCCGATGGTGATCGGATACCTGTTCGTGCACGGGTATGCGATTTACTTCCGGGTGAAATTCGATAAAGAGATGTAACAAAAAAGCAGAAAGCCGGTTAGCTTTCTGCTTTTTTGCGTAACGATGGACAAGTGCCGGATCTGTTGGTATACCGAGAAAAAGGAGGAATGCGATATGCGAAAGCAGGTTTGGAAAGCCGCCATCGGGATTGCCGCCATTGTCGTGGTATGTCTTTTTGCATATCACTTCTGGCCTGCGGCAGAAGAACCCAAACAGCCGCCCGAGCCGCCGCTGATCTATCTGGAGAGCACGGGCGAAACGGTGGATACCACAGCCCGCGCATTGGGCGAGGGGATCGACCGGGAGATGCTGACGGTGGTGACGCTCGAGACAGCAGAGGACAGCCTGTTCCTCTATATTCCGGAGGCATATCGGGAAGAGGCGCAGGCGCGGGAGGAATATTATTTGCAAATCGGACAGGGACAACTGGAAATCCTGAAAGGGGAATGTGAAATGACCGATCTGGCAGACGGTGGTCTCCGGCTGCCGCTCAAGCGGCGGGGTGAGGCCGCGGAGACAGCGTATTACACGATCCAATATGGTGATATGCAGTATGACCTGCGGGTGGAGTATCCCGACGCATAAAGCAGAAAAAGCAGAAAGCCCTCGGGCTTTCTGCTTTTTGCTGTCTTTATTCGTCCGCCTCGCGGTCGCGCTGCTCCTCGCGCCGGAGCTTCTGCTCGTTGGCGTAGACGCGGTGCTCCAGCCGGCACAGCTCCTGTGCGAGCGGATCGGGCAGATGGATCTGGTCGAGGTCGTAGGACGGGGAAGAGACACGCTGGCCGTTGATCTTGACCACGCGCGCCTTGATGCCGACGACCGTCGAGTCCGGCGGCACCTCCTGCAAAACGACCGCGTTCGCGCCGATGCGGCTGTTGTCGCCCACCTTGAACGGGCCGAGCACCTTGGCGCCGGTCGAAATCAGCACGTTGTTGCCAATGGTCGGGTGGCGCTTGCCGGTGTCGTGGCCCGTGCCGCCGAGGGTCACGCCGTGGTAGATCGTGCAGTCGTCACCGATCTCGGCGGTCTCGCCGATCACGATGCCCATGCCGTGGTCGATGAACAGGCGGCGGCCGATGGTCGCGCCCGGGTGGATCTCGATGCCGGTCAGGTGGCGCGCAAACTGGGAAAGCCAGCGCGCGAGGAAAAACCGATGGTGCTTGTAGAGCCAATGCGCCTGCCGGTGCAGGATGAGCGCATGGAAGCCCTGATACAGAAGAAAGACCTCGAGCGTGGTGCGCGCAGCGGGATCGCGGTCGCGGATCGAGCGCGCGTCGTCGAGCAGGCCCTTGAAAATCATGGAACATACATCCTATCGTTTGGGTATGAAATCAGAACACTATCCATTATAGCGGCATTTCACCAGAAATTCAAACACTACGTTGAATTCCGCGAAAAAAGTGGTATAATGTAAGAAGATTTTACTGAACGAGGTACGAAAATTATGAAAATTACTGTCATGGGGCTGGGCTACATCGGCCTGCCGACCGCGATCACCCTCGCGGAGGCCGGCTTTGAGGTCTGCGGCTTCGACGTGAACCAGAAAACCATTGAAACGCTGCAGGGCGGCCACATCCATATCGTAGAGCCGGGCCTGCAGGAGGCGTTTGAAAAGGCGGTTGCGCACGGCCACCTGCATTTTTCCACCGAGCTGGGCAAGTCGGACGTGTTCTATATTGCGGTGCCGACCCCGTTTTATCAGGACGAGACCGGCAGCCACAAGGCGGATCTCAAGTATGTCGAGTCCGCGGGCCGCATGGCGGGCAAGGTGCTCGAAGCGCCCAATCTGGTCATTTTGGAGTCCACCGTGCCGCCGCACACCACCGAGATGCTCGCGCGCGTGCTCTCCGAGGAGTCCGGCATCGATATGGACAAGATCCACGTTGCGCACGCCCGAGGCGGCCGAAATGGCGGCTTCGATCTATGAAAAGGTGCTCGAAAAGGGCGTGGTGCACAAGACCGACGACCTGACCGCCGAGATGTGCAAGCTGACCGAGAACACCTTCCGCGACGTCAACATCGCGTACGCAAACGAGCTGTCGGTCATCTGCGACAAGATGGGCATCGATGTGTTCGAGCTGATCAAGCTCGCCAACTGCCACCCGCGCGTCAACATCCTGACCCCGGGCGTGGGCGTGGGCGGCCACTGCATCGCGGTCGACCCGTGGTTCATCTATGAGCAGTTCCCGGCTGAGGCCAAGGTCATCCTCGCCGCGCGCGAGCGCAACGAGA
>USLE01000340.1 GCA_900555465.1 uncultured Butyricicoccus sp. | reverse complement strand
TTGCTATACTGGGAAAAGCGATTTGACGGAAACGGGGGAATGGGGAATGAAACAGGCGCGCGGGCAGATGTCCGAGTCCCTGCTGCTGGGCGCGCTGCTCACGGTGGCGGGCGGCTTTTTCGACGCCTATACCTATCTCTGCCGCGGCGGGGTGTTCGCCAACGCGCAGACGGGCAATATCGTGCTGCTCGGCGTGAACCTGGCCGAGCGGGAGTGGCTGCGGGCGCTGACCTACCTGCTGCCGGTTCTGGCGTTTGCGCTGGGCGTGGTTCTGGCCGAGGGGATCAAGCAGTACGGCAAGGCGCGGCAGGCGGACGGCAAGGGGATGCACTGGCGGCAGTTCATCGTGCTGGCGGAGGTCGTCCTGATCGCGTGCGCAGCGTTTGCGCCGCAGCAGTATAATACAGCGGTCAATATCCTGATCTCGTTCGTATGCGCCATGCAGGTGGAGGCCTTCCGCAAGGTGCGCGGCAGTGCGTTCGCGACCACGATGTGCACGGGTAACCTGCGCTCGGGCACCGAGCAGCTGGTGATCTGGCGGCAGACCGGCGACGCAAACGCGGCGCGGCGCGCGCGGTATTATTACGGCATCATCCTGTTTTTCATCCTCGGCGCAGCGCTGGGCGCAGTGTGCACGGCTGCACTGGGCGAGCGGGCGCTGCTCATCACCTGCGCGCCGCTCCTCGCGGTGTTCGCGATCATGTTTATCCGGGAGGAAGAGTAAGCGGGAGGATAGCCGCTTTGGAAAAGGATTTGTGTGACGCAACGACCTTGGAGCGCGGAGCATAATCCATAGGGGCGCGCAGTGCGGCCGCGCAGGCCGCGAATATGCAGTTTAGAATAAGCAATTTTGCAAATCTGCGTTAGCGATGCCTGTGCGCGCAAAAGGCACGGCAACGGGCTGTGCCCCTTTGGCTGTCCCCTCGGTTGACAATCCCAATCAGACATTTTATAATAAAAAGACATTCGGTTTTACAAATTCCATCGGGGGATAAGCATGAAAACACTCAATAACTTAAAGCCGGGACAGAGCGGCGTGGTCGACCGGATCACGGCCGAAGGCGCGCTCAAACGGCATTTTTTAGACATGGGCATCACCAAGGGCGTGGTGGTGACGATGGAGCGCGTCGCGCCCTTCGGCGACCCGGTCGCCGTGCGCCTGCGGGGCTACAGCCTGTCCCTGCGCCGTGCGGAAGCGAAAAAAATCGTGTTGGAGGCGGGCGCATGACCGGGAAAAAGACCATCGCCATCATCGGCAACCCGAACAGCGGCAAGACCACGCTGTTCAACCGCCTGACCGGCTCCAACCAGCATGTCGGCAACTGGCCGGGCGTCACCGTCGACCGCAAGACCGGCCACGTCTGCCACGACGGCATGGGGATCGACATCGTCGACCTCCCGGGCATCTACTCGCTGTCGCCCTATACGCAGGAGGAGATCATCGCGCGCGAATATGTGCTGTCGGACGAGCTGGACGGCATTTTGAATATCGTCGACGCGGCCAATATCGAGCGCAACCTGTATCTGACCCTGCAGCTCATCTCGCTCGGCCTGCCGATGGTGGTGGCGCTCGGGTTTATGGACGACGTGCGCGCACAGGGCGTGGAGATCAACGTAAAGGAGCTGGAACGCCGCCTCGGCGTGCCGGTCGTGCCGATTTCGGCGAAGAAGGGCGAGAACATCCACGACCTGCTCGACGAGCTGGCGCACGGCATGTGCGCGCCGGCGCAGCAGCCGACCTATCTGCACGGCGTGGGCGCGGCGATCCGCCGGGCAGCCGACCTGCTGCGGCCGCTGCCGCTGCGCGAATGCAGCCTGCCGTTTTACGCGGCCAAGCTGCTCGAGGGCGACAAGGAGCTGTGGGCGAAATACGGCGGCGACATGCCGCGCGAGATGCGCGAGCAGCTGGATGCGCTTGCCGAGGGCATGCACAGCCACGCCAATTCCACAGATAACGAAATGGTGCTCGCGGACGCGCTGTACGACTACATAGAAGAGGTTGTGCGCGCCTGCTTCAAACGCCCGAAAGAACACAAGCTGACCATCACTGAGCGGATCGACGCGATCGTGCTGCACCGCGTGTGGGCGCTGCCGATTTTCGCGTTTTTCATGTTCCTGATGTTCTGGACGACCTTCGGGCCGTTCGGCTCGTGGCTGGGCGACGGCATGGAATACCTGATCCAGGGCATTATTTCGCCTGCGGTGCAAAGCGGGCTGGCTGCCCTTGGCACAGCGGAATGGCTGGTGAACCTGATCTGTGACGGCATCATCGGCGGCGTGGGCAGTATGCTGAGCTTTTTGCCGCAGATCGTCATCCTGTTTTTCTTCCTGTCTGTTTTGGAGGATACCGGATATCTTGCGCGCGTGGCGTTCATTATGG
>USLE01000339.1 GCA_900555465.1 uncultured Butyricicoccus sp. | reverse complement strand
TTCAATCTACAACTCGGTCATCGACCATGAGCTGTACGGCCGTTCCGCCTCGCGCGCGGCGGTTTACAAATTTGTTTACCAGTTCATGCTGGGCAAGCAGGCGGATATTATCAAGCTGATGAAAAAGGACGGCCACTTCCGCCCGCCCATGCCGTTTGACGAGGTGCGCAAAAACGCACAGGGCATCATCGGCCAGGGCGTCAAGATGGGCGAGGGCTGGCTGCTGCCGGCCGAGATGGTCGAGCTGATCAGCGAGGGCGTCAACAACATCGTGTGCACCCAGCCGTTCGGCTGCCTGCCCAACCACATCGTGGGCAAGGGCATGATCCGCAAGATCCGCGAGGTCTACCCGCAGGCGAACATCGTCGCGGTCGACTATGACCCCGGCGCATCCAAGATCAATCAGGAGAACCGCATCAAGCTGATGCTGTCCTCGGCAGAATAAAAAACGGCGCCGCCCCGTCATGCGGGCGCGCCTATTGCAGAAAGAAGCACCGAAAACACTGTTTTCGGTGCTTCTTTCTGTTTGACAAAAAGTCAGGCGCATGGCCCAGGCCACCTTCTCTTGCCGCAGCGCGGCAATTCCCCTTGTGTCCTGACTTTTTTGTCGCAGCGGCGCTTTACGCCGCTGCTCCATCCGATCGCGCAGTCAGTCGAATGTATACGACTCCTGCACACCCATCATGCTTCTGAATTCCGCTGTCGCGTGCTCCAAATGGAAGATTGCGAGACGGTATCCGGTCGTTTCATTGTAGATCTTCTGCATGGCGGGCGCAGCCGCCAGCACCTGTTCCGCGATGGTATAATCCTGTTCAAAAACAGCGTCCCCGTAATACCGCAAAAAGCCCTTCCCTACTGCTGCGCAGAATTCCACATGCGGATTTTTCTGCATCTGCCGGTAAACCTCCTTGAAATCGCCGATGCCGAAATACAGCCTGTCCCCGGCCAGCATATGGGAGGCCACCGGCCTGCATTTGGGCCGGTCTCCGTCGACAGTCGTGAGGTAGAAGGTCTCTGCCTGTGTCAGAAAATCGTTTACTTTCTCGATCGGGTTCATGTTACGCTTGCTCCTTTCCGCGTTGTCTGATATTATGGTTTAGAAAAGTATCGTACTATGATTATATAACCAATCCGGATTTCCGCAAGTACGATTTTTCACCATACCTGGTATGCTGAAAGATACCGAAAGGAGCATCTATGGACAAAGATTTGTTTGGCGTCTGCCCGTTTGTGACCGCCCAAAGACTGATTCAGGGAAAGTGGGCCATCCTGATCCTGCACCATTTAAGCGAAGGCCCTCTGCGCTTCAACGAGCTGCAGCGCAGGATGCCCAAAATGACACACGCCACCTTATCCGCGCAGCTCAAGCAGCTCGAGGCCGAAGGGCTGGTGATCCGCACGGAATATCCCCAGATCCCACCCAAAGTGGAATACAAGCTGAGCGAGATCGGTGAGAAATTCGCCCCTGTGCTCGAGAGCATCCGCACCTGGGGCATGGAATATATCCGCTATATGCGGCCGCAATAACACCGCCGCACCCCGCAGCCCTGCTCTGCATAGCATGAAGTAACCGCCTCCCCCCCTGCGTGGGGAGCGCGGCTGCATCTGAGAAGCCAGTAAGGACTGAGACCATGAAGCATGAAAGCATTTTCCCGCTGTCCGGCCTGTCTGAGGGCGAGGACGCGCGCATCCATGCGCTGCGCCTTTCCGGCAGCATCCGCCGCCGATTGCAGGACCTCGGGCTGGTGGCGGGCACGCGGGTGACCTGTATCCAGCGCGCCGCGGCGGGCGACCCGACCGCCTACCTGATCCGCGGCGCGGTGATCGCGCTGCGGCAGGCGGACGCGGCGCGCATCGAAGTCGGGGGCGCGCCTTGAGGGCCGAGCAAGGTACGCCGGTGATCGCCCTTGCGGGCAACCCCAATGTCGGCAAGTCGACCGTGTTCAATGCCCTCACCGGCAGCCGCCAGCACACCGGCAACTGGAGCGGCAAGACGGTCGCAAACGCCTACGGCGCCATGCGCTGCGGCAGCACGCCGATGACGCTGGTCGACCTGCCGGGTACCTATTCCCTGCGCGCCCGCTCGGCCGAAGAGCGCGCGGCGCGCGACTTTCTCGCCTCGGGCGAGGCGGATGTGACCATCCTGGTCGCAGATGCGACCTGCCTCGAGCGCAACCTGATCCTGGTTCTGCAGGTGCTCGAGATCACCTCCCGCGCGGTGCTCTGCCTCAACCTGATGGACGAGGCGCGCCGCAAGCACATCCGCATTGACATACACGCACTCGAGCACGCGCTCGGCATCCCGGTCGTGCCCTGCGCCGCGCGGCAGGGGCGCGCCCTGTTCCAGCACGCGGCGCACCGCCGCCATCCGCTATCCGGATGGG
>USLE01000338.1 GCA_900555465.1 uncultured Butyricicoccus sp. | reverse complement strand
GCTGCGGGAGGATACCGCCGGGGCGGAATGAACCCGAACGGGATGCGGCGCAGCCAGTAAAAAAATACAGCGGACGGCTTTACCGGCCGCGTTCCCCGGGCTTTGGCCTGCCGGAGGCCGGGAACCCTCGAAACACACGGAGGTGTTTTTCATGGAATGGTTCGGATTGACCGATAAAGGGCGCGTGCGCCCGACCAATCAGGACATTTATCAAATCGAAGCGCGGGAAGCAAACCAGACCGCGCTGCTCGTCGTGTGCGACGGCATGGGCGGCGCGAATGCGGGCAACGTGGCCAGCCGCTTTGCCGCGCAGGTATTCACCGAGTCGATCAAGGCGGAGCTCACCGGCGCGCTGGACGCCAAAACCCGGCAGGAGCTGCTTACGCGCGCGCTGGACGAGGCGAACAGCACCGTGTTCGGCCTCGCGGGGCGGCAGCCTGAGTTCCGCGGCATGGGCACCACGCTGGTCGCGGCGCTCGTGCAGGGCGGCGAGGCGACCATCCTCAACGTGGGCGACAGCCGCGCATACCTGTTCGACGGCACCCGTCTGCACCAGCTGACCGAGGACCACTCCTATGTGGAGGAGATGCGCCGGCAGGGCCGCATCACCGAGGCGGACGCGCGCACCCATCCGCAGAAAAACCTGATCACCCGCGCGGTCGGCGTCGAGCCGACGGTCGAGGGCGACCTGTTTGAAGCGCGCCTTGGCGAGAACGAGGTGCTGCTGCTGTGCTCGGACGGCCTGACCGGCATGGCGGAGGACGAGAAGATCGCAGACACTCTGAAAAACGCAAAAACGCTCGCGCTCGCGGGCGATGCGCTGCTAACCCTCGCGCTGGAGGGCGGCGGCCGCGATAATATCACGGTTGCGCTGTTCACCCGCGGCGCGGAAGAGGAGGCGTAAGACGCATATGGATAAGTATATCGGCAAACTGCTCGGCGGCCGGTATGAGATCATCGACGTGGTCGGCGTGGGCGGCATGGCGGTCGTCTACCGCGCGCGCTGCCATGTGCTCAACCGTTATGTCGCCGTAAAAATACTCAAGGACGAATACGCCAGGGACCCGGATATCCGCAAGCGGTTCTCGATCGAGTCCCAGGCGGTCGCCAAGCTCAGCCATCACAACATCGTCTCCGTGTACGACGTCGGCAGCGAAAACGGCACGGACTATATCGTCATGGAGCTGATCGAGGGCATCACCCTCAAGGAATATTTGCAGAAAAAGGGCCGCCTGTCCTGGCAGGAGGCGGTGTTCTTTGCAGAGCAGATCTGCCGCGCGCTCGTGCATGCGCACTCCCGCGGCATCATCCATCAGGACATCAAGCCGCAGAATGTCATCATCCTGCGCGACGGCACAGCCAAGCTGACCGACTTCGGCATCGCGTCCTTCGCGACCACGCAGGAGACCCGCGTGGTGCAGGAGGCCATCGGCTCGGTGCACTATATCTCGCCCGAGCAGGCCAAGGGCTCCAAGATCGACTACCGGACGGATATCTATTCGCTCGGCGTCGTGATGTACGAAATGCTCACCGGCAAGCTGCCGTTTGAGGGCGAGACCGCGCTGCAGGTGGTCATGCAGCATATCAACGCCGTGCCGCTCGCACCGAGCGAGGTCGTGCCCGGCATCCCCAAGGGGCTGGACGAGATCGTCATGCACGCGATGTGCGCAGCCATCGGGCGGCGCTATTCGTCCGCGGAGGAGCTGTACACCGACCTGGAGCGGCTGAAAAACGATCCGGCTGCGCGCTTCGGCTACACCGCGGTCGTAGACGAGAGCGACGAGACGCAGGTGCTCGGGCGCGACGTGCAGCGGGCAGCGCGCCAGACGCAGGCAACCGCCGCGCAGGGGCGCGCCGCAGGGCATGCGCCGGCAGCGGCGCCGCGGCGCGAGACCGCGACCGCAGTGCGCGAACCCGAAGGCTTTTTCGAGCGCCTGTCCGAGCGGCCCGGCCTTGCCGCGGGTATCGCGGTGGCCGTGGTGGCGGTCATTGCGCTGATCGTGACCGGCATCCTGCTCGCGACCGGCAGCAGCAATACGGAAAAGGTGACAGTGCCGAATTTCGTTGGCAGAATGATTGACGAGGTCATGGCTGACCCGACGGTGACTGAGAATTTCACAATTCAGGAAGCAGATGAGCGGGTCGAATCCAGCCGCCCGGCAGGTGAAGTATTGCAGCAGGACGTCAATGAGACGACCGAGGTTGTAAAAGGCGCGGTCATCACACTGACTGTTTCGGCCGGCGGCGACGAGGTGCGCAATACCTTCAAGGTGATCGACTTTGCGGGCCGCTCGCTGGATTATGTGACCACCATGCTGGACGAGCACGAGATCACCTACACCACGCAGGAGGTCTACTCGGACGAGGTCGAGGCCGGCCTGGTCACGAGCAC
>USLE01000337.1 GCA_900555465.1 uncultured Butyricicoccus sp. | reverse complement strand
CGACCACGCGCCGGGTGATCGCGAGGTTGTCCTCGAACGCATCGTGCGAGCCGTCGATCATGATGGAGGTGTAGCCGGTGCGCAGCGCGCGCATGGCGAGATCAAAGCTGTCGCCGTGGTCGAGGTGCATCGCGACCGGGATGTCCGTGCGCTCGGCAGCGGCGCGCACCATCGCAAGGTAGTAGTCCAGCCCTGCGTACTTGACCGTGGACGGCGTGGTCTGCATGATGACGGGCGCGCGCATCTCTTCCGCTGCGCGGATGACTGCCATTACCATCTCCATGTTTTCCACGTTGAACGCACCGACTGCGTAATGGCCGGCCTGTGCGTCCTCAAACATTTTCTTTGTGGTTACCAAAGGCATTTGGGATACCCTCTTTCTGATGTTTTGGAATAAGCGCTTGTGACAGCCCTATTATACCACAGCGGCATTCATATTTCTACCGTTAGCGCTGGCTTTCGCGCCGCTGGTGGTATAATTATGAAATAAACAGTATAACAGCTGTAAAACGGCTGTTATACCACAGCGGCGTTCATATTTCTACCGTTAGCGCCGGGCTTCATGCCGCTGGTGGTATAATTATGAAATAAACAGTATCACAGCAAACGGGCTGATACAGCGCCTTTTCCTAAAAAATGCAAAAGAATATTTAACCGATCCAAAGCGTTTCAGGCAAATCCATGTTACTATTGAAAAAGGAGAGGAGGGGTTATGATGAATCATAATCCGCTGAAAAAAATCGTTGAACTGCAGAAGCAGGGGAAAAACGTCGGTATTTACTCGGTGTGCAGTGCAAACGGCTATGTCATTGAGGCAGCACTCAAGCGCGGCCTGTCGGACGGCTCGTGCGTGCTGATCGAGAGCACGGCCAACCAGTGCGACCAGAACGGCGGCTACACGGGCATGAAGCCGATGGACTTTAAGAAATTCGTGCTGGGTATCGCTGAAAAGGTCGGCTTTGACAAGAGCCGCCTGTTCCTCGGCGGCGACCACCTCGGTCCGCTGACCTTTGCCGGCAAGCCGGAGGCGGAGGCGATGGCGGACGCGGAGGAGCTGATCCGCCACTATGTCGGCGCGGGCTTTACCAAGATCCACATCGACACCAGCATGAAGGTCGCGGACGACGACCCGGATGCCCGCCTGAGCGACGAAGTCATTGCCCGCCGCGGCGCGCGCCTGGCGCGTGTGGCGGAGGACACCTATCACAAGCTGCTCGAGACCGACCCGGACGCGATCGCGCCGGTCTATATCGTCGGCAGCGAGGTGCCGATCCCGGGCGGCGCAGTCGGTGCGGTTGATCAAGGCGTGCAGGTCACCCGCGTGGAGGACTTTAAGAACACGGTGGCGGCGTTTGAAAGCGCCTTCCGCAAGGAAGGCCTGGACGAGGCATGGGATAACGTTATCGCAGTGGTCGTGCAGCCCGGCGTCGAGGAAAAGGACAGCGGCTGCACGGAGTATGACCGCGCCAAGGCGAAAGACCTGATGACCTCGATCAAGGAGTTCCCGAACCTCGTGTTCGAGGGCCACTCGACCGACTACCAGACCAAGATCAAGCTGCGCGAGCTGATTGAGGACGGCGTCGGCATCCTCAAGGTCGGCCCGGCGCTGACCTTCGCGATGCGCGAGGGCATGTTTGCGCTGGCGCATATCGAGGAAGAGCTGCTGTACGGCACGGATATCGAGCCGAGCCGCTTCATCGAAACGCTGGACGAGGCCATGCTGGCGGACGGCAAGCACTGGCGCAAGCACTATCAGGGCACCGATCTCGAGCTGCGCATGAAGCGCAAATATTCGTTCTCCGACCGCTGCCGGTATTATATGCCCACGCCGTCGGTCGAGGCCGCAAAGGACCGCCTGATCGGCAATCTGCGCAAGCTGGGCATCCCGCTCAACCTGCTCAGCCAGTTCATGCCGATCCAGTACACCAAGGTGCGCGAGGGCCTGCTGGAGAACGACCCGGTCGCGCTGGTCGAGGACCGCATCACCAACACGATCGACGAATATCTGTATGCAACGCATCAGAAGGAGATCATGTAACAACTGCACAGGGTACAAAAAAAGAGGCTTGGAAATTCCAAGCCTCTTTTTGATTTTGTTATGCTCCGGCGATCAGAACAGCGCCAGGATCTTGGCGATCTCGCCGCGGGTGATGCTGCCGAGCGGGCGGAGGGTGTTGTCCTCATAGCCGCCGATGATGCCGGCGGAGACGCAGATCTGCACCTGCTCACGCGCCCAGGAGGGGATGGAAGAAGCATCCCGGTAGCCGAGCGACGCTGCCGCATAGCCGCGCGGCAGGCAGCGGCCGATGACGGTCATGACCTCGGCGCGGGTCATCTGCGCGTCGGGGGAGAAGTACAGTGCGCTGCCGTTTGCCGAACCCTGCATGATGCCCGCCTCGGAGACCGCGTGTAC
>USLE01000336.1 GCA_900555465.1 uncultured Butyricicoccus sp. | reverse complement strand
CACAACCTGTGGTGCAGCAGCCCGCATCACAGGTTGTGTGGTCTCCTGCGCAGCGGTCTGCACGGGAGAAACGGCAGGCACAGCGTCGGGTTCCTCGGCCTGTTGTACCGGGATCGGAATTTTTGGCTGCGGCGCTTCCTGAGCCGGCGTTGCAGTGTCCGGGGTATCTGCAGTGTACTGCACGACGGTCTGCACCTCTGCGGGCGCAGGCTGCTGCTCCGGAACGGCGGCGCACGCCGTTACCGACAATATGCCCGTCCCCACGGTGAGCAGCACGGTGAGTACAGCGCCCGCATACTTGGCGCTGCGCCGTATCTGCCGGTTGCGCTGGATCAGCCGCAGGCGCTTTTCGATCATCCGGCCGCCCGCGCTCATGGCGGTCGTCACCGTGCGGCGGCAGCCGACAGACGCGCTCAGCATGCGCAGGATGGTCTGCATATACTGCCGCCGTTCGGCAGCGTCATAGCCCGCGATCACGCACTGGTCACAGGACAGCTCACACAGCCGGTTGATGCTGCGCAGCATCAGGTATGCGGCCGGATTGAACCAATGCAGTGCGCAGGCAAGCACGGCCAGCCATTTATAGGCCAGATCGTTCCGGCGGCAGTGCGTCAGCTCGTGGGAGAAGATGTGGCGCAGAGCTTCCGGCGAAAGCGCCGTGTCCGGCAGCACGATCACCGGACGGAACACGCCTGCGAGCAGCGGCGTGTCCACTGCAGCCGAGCGGCACAGCCGTACCCTGCGGCGCATGCCGCATGCCGCAAGGCAGCGGTCAAGCTGCTCCCGCTCCGGGCCATCGGTGAGCGGCACACCGGCGCGGGTGATGCCGCGCAGCACCTCGCGGTAGGATGAGATATTGCGCAGCAGCACCACCACAGCACCTGCCAGCCAAAGGATGCTGAGCAGCAGCATCCAGTCCACCGGCGATGGGCTGTGTGCCGCAGGTGTTGCCTGCACCGCCTCAATCTGCGAAACGGCAGGCGGCAAAACCTGCTGTATCGCCTGCGAAGCGGTCTGCGCCGGAGCAGCCTCCGGCAAAGGCAGCAGCGGCGCAGCGAGCATCACAAGCAGCACAGGCAGCCAGCTGTAATACTGCCACTTTACGCCGAGCGTGCGTCCTGCCGTCAGATGCAGCAGCCCCAGCAATGCAGCGACGGACGCCCCGGCCAGCGAGACTGCCAAACATTGCGCAAATAAGGTTTGCAGCATACGATCCCCTCCTCTTTACTCCTCCAGATCGAACATGCGGCGCAGCTTTTCCACATCCTCTGCGGTCAGCTCGCGGCTTTCGCACAGCGCCGCTACCATGCTGCGCACCGAGCCGCCGTGCAGTTTCTCAATAAACCGCTCGGTTTCCTCGGCTTTGTAAGCAGCTTCATCGACTGCCGGGGAGTAATAATACGCTTTGCCGCGTTTTTCGTGGCTCACTGCCCCTTTATCCGCCAACCGGCCCAGCAAGGTCGTGACGGTTGGGTATTTCCAGCCGGTCTCCAGCCGGTCGAAAACCTCGGCCGAGGACAGCGGCTCGCTGCTGCGCCACAGGATGTTCATGATCTCGAGTTCGGTGTCCGAAATACGAAGGCCGTCTTTTTTCATCTGCGTCATCTCCTATATTAAATTACACATGTAATTTATATTTATATTACAACTGTAATTTAAAATTGTCAAGCATGTATGCAAAAAAAATCCGGCACTCATCAAGAGACCCGGATCAAGGTTTTGCGACTTAGTGCAGCCGCCCATAACAGCGAACGGTATTGAACGTGCAAGGCTGCTGGTCGTTCACCGTTTCGTTTAAGGACATCATTCGAATTCGGATAGAACTTTTTATCGACAGAGAACAAATTGCAGGTTGTCCTTAAAAACGATACGATGCGTCACAGCACCTGCTTGTCCCGCATGCGGCATGCAGCGATAACTTCATCAGGCAGCGCATCGTCCGATACAATGCCGTCTATGTCCTCGAGCGCAGCAAACGTAAACGCGCTCGTAAGCCCGACCTTGCCCGCGTCCATCAGCACATAGCTGCGTTCCGCCTGCGCGATGACGGCGCGCTTGAGCTGTGCTTCCTCCTCCATGCCGCAGGAGAAGCCGGTTTTTTCCGCATAGCTGGTCGTGCCGATCAGAGCAAGGTCGAAATTGACTTTGCCGATAGTCTGCATGGGCTGGATGCCGCACATGCTCTGGCTGTACCGGTTGAGAAATCCGCCGGGCAGGAACACTCTGGCCTTGGTCAGCCGCAGCAGCTCGTTCGCGCAGGACAGGCTGCTGGTGAAAATCTGATAGCGCTCGTCCGGGATCAGGCGGGCAAGCGCGGTTGTCGTGCTGCCCGAGTCCAGATAGATGGTCATATCCGGCCGCAGCAGACTGAGCGCCTTTTGCGCGATCTGTGCCTTTTCCGGCGCAGCGCGCAGCT
>USLE01000335.1 GCA_900555465.1 uncultured Butyricicoccus sp. | reverse complement strand
CCCTGCCGGGTGGAATCTTCCCGCAGGGCCTTTCCTTTTGCGTGTTCTGCGGTGTTGCCATAATTCTCATACACCAGACGGTTGATCGGCTGATAGCCGTTGACATGGAATAGGCCGACGATCTCAAGCTCCAATTCGCTCCAAACCGCCCAGTTGCCCCGCGCGCCCCACATGTCGCCGAGCAGCTGGATCGTAATGGTATCGCCGACTTGCACCCCATTTTGCTCGGCCAGCACATCCGAGATCATCACCCTGCCGGTATATCATCCGGCCGGATATGTCTGCCGTCTGCCAGCGTTAAAGCTCCTGTCCGGAAATAGCTGAACAGCTCGGAATCGTTGTTGCCGTAGATCGTCGTCGTTTGTGAACTGATTGCATAATCGTCTATCGTGAGGGTATTTGGATTATTGTTTTCGGCGTCCGGGTCTGCCGCCAAAGCGTCCAGCCTTTCCTAATAAGCCATGCCCCAGCCGCCTTCGATCAGCTCTAGGGTATTCAAATAGACGTTTGTAAATTGCTCCGTATGATAGGCGGTGATCCCGTCGACCTGTTGCATGATCGCGTCGACTACCTCCTGATCCGGCCGTGGAATGACGCCTCTTTGCGCGGCACCCCCATCCTTTAGTTGTACTGTTTTGAGCGTACCAGGCGGAAATTGGTCGCGCGTTTTCACAACAAAACTGGTGCCGAGCTTGCGCTCGGTTTCCTGCACAGCCGCATTGATCCCGCTCCATATCATGAGACTCACCGCAAGGCTGAACGCCAGCACAAACAACAGTATCAATAGCAGAATCGAGCGCTTGTACTTGCGCTTTAAGTAAGTCATAGCCCGTTTATACATATTCCCATTACCCCTTTTACTGCGATATCATGTGAAAACAGGATGTTGTTCCTGTAATAACCTATCCGTTTGACGAAAAAACCGCCGGTTTCATCACAAAGTGGACAGTATATCCTTGGGGGGCAGCTGCAGCAGGCGGATCGCGGCCAAAAGGGTCGCCAGAATGGAAACGGCCAGCACGGCGATCCAAGTTACAATGATGGATACGGTCGGTGGGGCGGGGAGCATCTGCGCTGCTGATCCGGAGAACCGCACGGCTGCCGTTATGGCGAAGGTCAGGGGAATAGCGATACTACCGCCAATCACAGACGATACGACGCTTTCTGTCAGAAGCTGCAGCAGGATATTTCGCTTGCTCAGGCCGATGGAAAGATAGATACCGATCTCCTTTGTCCGCTGACGGATCCAGAGCAGCAGCACCAGCGCGAGGATGATCGTTCCGATCCCAACCAATACCACGGTCAGCAGCTTCATCGTGGTTTCCATCCGTTCGAGCGGCTGCACGGATTGCCGGTATTCCGTATCATTTACCACGCATCTGAAATGCTGCATATCCAGATTGGACTGGGCGGCTGCTACGGTTTGCTCCAGATCGCGCGGGTCGTCCACCATAAAGATAACACCGTACCGGTAGCGGCTGTGCGTGGGGTCGCCCGAGTCGATGGCATGCCCTGCGGCGGCGTCAATGAATACTGCATTTTGCAGCATGCTGGGCTCTGCCTGGTTGAGCTGCGTTTGCTGCCTGGTGATATCAAAAATGCCAACGATGGTAAACGAAAAAGGCTCTTCCGGGCGCGAGGGGTCCTCTGCGCGCGTTCCGGGCGAATAGCCGGCTTCAAAACGGTCACCGACAGACAGACCGTTCTGCTCGGCAAGCGCGCGGGAGATCACGGCTGACCAGCTGTCCTCCGGCGTGATATGCCGGCCCTCGATGAGCTCCAATTCTCCAGTGCGGAAATGCTGCTCCATATCACTGTAATGGCCGGAGTAATAACTCATCATAAACTGGCCTTCGTCATCGCCTCCGGCAAGAATGCCGGGGAGGGGGAGGACGCTTTCGGAGTACAGGAGCTGTAGATTTTCACCGCTGGCGCGCCGGATATTCCCGACATCTTCAATTTCGGCGATCAGATTGTCGTTTATCAGCGTTCCGTCTGCATCATCTTCGATACGGAAAGAGGCGCCGATTGCTTTTCGCAGTGTTTCCGCGTTTTGCGCCATGCTGGCCTGCACCCAGCTGCACAGCTGCATGAATACTGTCAGAACAAGGCATAAGAGGATAAGCCGGATACTGCGTTTCCGCTCCCGGCAGACATATAGCCATGCACGCTTCCAAGGTGTCAATTTGATTCACCTGCTTTCATCGTAATCTGTCACTTAACAGTTCTTTGCTCTGGATCGAAACAAACAGCACAACCGCTGCAAGGCCTGCCGCCATACTACAGAGCACCATCGGCAGCGTCAGCCCGGTATCCATGTCGATCTCTACTGGCTCGTTCAGATACAGCTTTTGCATATCCTCCATCATATCCACGAAGGAACCGTCACGCATGGCTGCAGTGATTTCCGCCTCGCTATACTC
>USLE01000334.1 GCA_900555465.1 uncultured Butyricicoccus sp. | reverse complement strand
GGTGCACGTCCGCGTCGGGCAGCTTGGGCCTGGGGCCCTCGGGGGCTGCCTCGCCAAAGGCCGGAACGGTGAACAGGCCCGCAAGCGGCGCGTCAGCCTCGATCTGCGCCTGCCGCAGGGCGGCGTACAGCGCGGTATAGGTCGCGGACTTGTAGCCGTTGACAAATAACAGGCTGAGCAGGCCGGCTGCGGCCGTGGCAATGGACTGGCACAGCAGGATTCTGCCGGTCAACAGGCCGATGCCCGTGCCGAGGATGGACGCAAGCAGCGTCGGCAAAAAGGCCCAGTGCAGATAGAGCGTCAGGTCAAGCACGAAGCAGCGCCACTTGTTCCCGTCCATCATCTGGCGGGACAGCAGGATCGCTTCGGATGGCTTGGCCTGCGGGTTTTCCGCAAGGATGTACGGCACCATGCGGTAGGCGTAGAATTTGATTGGGAAGCCAATGATGGTACAGGCCCACAGGATCGTGTAAACCGAGCGCAGCAGCATGCCCTTGGTGACGTTCCACCAGCTGCCGCGGTAAAACGGCGTGAACATGGCGGCGATGCTGATATTGTTGCGCACGCGGCTTTCAAGGAAAAAGCGCCGCGCGCCGACGGTCAGTGCGCTGAGCACCCAGACCGAGAACCAGATACCACCCGCAATGCCCGCGCAGGCGAGCGTGATATCCAGCCAGCCGGCGAACTGCGAGCGCTCAAGCAGCGCGAAGAATGCAGAAAACGGCGCGGTCAGCGTATCGAATACCGGGCCGACGCTCTGGTCGGCTGCGGCCCACATGGGGTGCGTGCCGTCCATCGGGTCGATGTGCAGCCATTCGAGTAGCAGTTCCCAGTTGGACAGGCTGACCTCCTGAATGACGACCTGATCATCCGGCAGCACGGCCGCAGGGTTGAATCCGCCGATGAAATCCGCAGATTGGGCGAATTCTGCGCCCGTAAAGGCCAGAATGAAACAGACTGCGACCATTGCAGCCCAGTTGCGCAGGAGCTGTCGCTTGCCCTGCTTTTTAACTTCTCTTCTTTCCCACATAAAATAGAATTTCCCCTTTTTAAAAATTCGACAAATGCTGTGGAGTTTTGATAATGCTTGTCTTTATTTTCGCACCTTTTTACATATTGGTCAACCTGTATTTGCTGCACTGGGTGCTGCGGTGGACGGGCTGCTGCCACCGGCTGTTCGGCACGCGGGCGTTCCGCGTGCTCTTTGTCATCCTGTACGCCTTCTGTGCGCTCGCACCGCTGACCGGATTTCTGGTGCGCTCGCCGGCTGCGCTGCGGCACGCTCTCCGGCAGATCGGCAATTACTGGTTCGGCTGCATGCTGTATCTGGGGCTGGCGATCCTGCTGGTGGAGATCGGGCTGTTCGTCGCGCGGCGGGTGCGGCACAGGGACTTCGTCCAGATGCAGCGCGTGCGGCAGGTGCAGGGCGGCATCGCGCTCGCGCTGGTGTGCGCGGTGTGCATATACGGTGCAGTCAATGCCCATACGCTGCGCGTGACCGATTATGAGGTCACGATAGAGGGCGCGGGCGGGGATATGACGGTCGCGCTGCTCGCCGACCTGCATCTTGGGTATAACACCGATCCCGCCTATATCGAGCAGACGGTGCAGGCGGTGAACGATATGCAGCCCGACCTTGTCGTGATCGCGGGCGATATTTTTGACAACGAATACGAGGCCATTCCCGAACCCGACCGCATCGCGGCGGCGCTCGCCTCCCTGAGGAGCACCTACGGCACCTTTGCCTGCTGGGGCAACCACGACGTTTCCGAGCCCATCCTCGCGGGCTTTACCTGGGACACGGCGGACGCGGACAAGGACGACCCGCGCATGACCGAATTCCTCGCACGGGCGGGCGTGAGCCTGCTCGCGGACGAGGAAGTGACGCTCGCAAACGGGGTGCAGCTTGTCGGACGGAAAGACCCGTCGCGCAGCCGCAAGCTGGATGACGCCCGGCTGACGCCGGAACAGCTTCTCGGGCCCCTCGACCCGGCGCAGCCTATTTTCGTCATCGACCACCAGCCCAAGGAGCTGGACGAGCTGGCCGCCGCGGGCGCGGACCTCGACCTGTCCGGCCACACGCATGACGGGCAGGTGTTCCCGGGCAACCTGCTGATGGGCTTGATCTGGGACAATCCCTGCGGCTATCTGCGGGTGGGGGAGATGCACTCGGTCGTGACCGCCGGGCTGGGCGTCTGGGGCCCGGATATGCGCGTGGGTACGCGCAGCGAGGTGGTGCGCATCACCGTGCGTTTTGACGGGTGATGCACAGGCGCACACTTGTCCATGTAAGGAAAACAGCTGAATTCGGCTGTCCGGTTTTGTACATTTTGCAAGAAGTTGTCTAAAATCCTGCAAATTTTGCAAAATTCAAGTTGACGCAGCCAGCTGTTTTGCGGTATGCTATAAATGAAGAACAATTGGCCTT
>USLE01000333.1 GCA_900555465.1 uncultured Butyricicoccus sp. | reverse complement strand
ACGTGGTCGCGTTTTCGGGCGACCTCGGCGCGGGCAAGACCGCGTTCACCCGCGGCGTGCTGCGCGGCCTGGGCTACGAGGGCCGCGTGACCAGCCCCACGTTTGCGATCGCCAACGAATATGACACGCCCGCCGGGCGCGTGGCGCATTTTGACCTGTACCGCATCCTCGACAGCGAGGCGCTGTTCGAGATCGGCTTTGACGAATATCTGGACGGCAGCCGCATCGTGCTCATCGAATGGAGCGAAAACGCAGCGGATATCCTGCCGGAAACCTATAAAACCGTGCATATTTCGTACGGGAATGCTGAAAACGACCGTACGGTCGCCATTGGGGAGGTGTCCGATTGAAAATCCTTGCGTTTGAATCCTCGGCGGTTTCCGCCTCGGTCGCGCTGGTCGAGGACGAAAAGCTGATCGCGCAGTCCTTCCAGAACTGCGGCCTGACCCACTCGCGCACCCTGCTGCCGATGGCGGAAAGCCTGCTTAAAAACTGCGGCGCTGCGCTGGACGAAGTGGATGCGCTCGCGGTCGCGCACGGCCCCGGCTCGTTCACCGGCGTGCGCATCGGCGTGGCGACGGTCAAGGGGCTGGCGCTCGGCGCGGACAAGCCCTGCGTCGGCGTGTCCACGCTCGAGGCGATGGCCTGGGGCGCCCGCGCGCTCGGCGGCCGCCTGTGCTGCGTGATGGACGCACGCGCCGGACAGGTCTACAACGCCCTGTTTGCGGTCAAAAACGGCGCGCCGCGCCGCCTGTGCGATGACCGCGCGCTGAAGCTCGCCGATCTGGGCGAAGAAATCGGCGAAACGCCGTATTTTCTGGTTGGAGACGGGGCTGATCTATGTTATAATACCCTTAAGGAGAGATGCGCCGGCCTGTGCCCTGCGCCGCCCGAGCTGCGCTACGCTGCGGGCTACGGCGTGGCCGCGGCCGCACTGCCGCTGCTGCGCGCGGGCAGGACCTGCTCCCCGCAGGAGCTGGATGCGTTTTACCTGCGCCGCCCGCAGGCGGAACGCGAGCGTCTCAAACGGCTTTCCGGGCATACCTGAATTTGAAAATAAAAGGAGACTTACGATTATGGCAACCGTTCATGAAATGGATCACCCGCTGATCAAGCATAAGCTCAGCCTGATGCGCGACAAAACCACCGGCGTCAAGGAATTCCGCGAGGCGACCCGCGAGATCGCCATGCTGATGTGCTACGAGGCGACCCGCGACCTGCCGCTCAAGGAGATCACGATCGAGACCCCGGTTTCCGACGCGCGCGTGCATGTCATCTCGGGCAAGAAGATCGCACTGGTCCCGATCCTCCGCGCCGGCCTCGGCATGGTGGACGGCATGCTGGAGATGATCCCGGCTGCCAAGGTCGGCCACATCGGCCTGTACCGCAACCCCGAGACCCTGCAGCCGATCGAGTACTACTGCAAGCTGCCGAACGACATCCAGGACCGCGATGTGCTGCTGCTCGATCCGATGCTCGCGACCGGCGGCTCGGCTGTCGCCGCGATCGACGGCCTCAAGCGCCGCGGCGTCAAGCACATCAAACTGATGGACCTGATCGCAGCGCCCGAGGGCATCGAGGCGGTGCAGAAGGCGCATCCGGATGTTGAGATCTTCGTCGCTGCGATCGACGAGAAGCTCAACGACCATGGCTACATCGTCCCCGGTCTGGGCGACGCAGGCGACCGTATTTTCGGCACCAAGTAAATCAAAAGGACAGGACGGCTGCGCAGAAGCGCGGCCCCTCTGCCAGCAAAAGCAAAGCGGTGCGGCGTCAGCCGCACCGCTTTTACAGGGGAGAATGGAAATGGAAGAACTGCAGCATTATGAAATGGAGTCCGAACGGCTCTGCTTCCGCCGCCTGCGCGCGGACGACTACGCGCTGATCTCGCCCATCCTGCAGGATGAGCAGACCATGTACGCCTGGGAGCACGGCTTCACCTATGACGAGGTCTGCGACTGGATCGCGGATATGATGCGCCGCTACCGCGAGGACGGCTGCGGCTATTTCGCCGCGCTCGACAAGCTGACCGGCGAGCTGGTCGCGCTCGCGGGGCCGCTGGTCGAGCACCTTTACGAGGATACGACCGCGATCGGCATCGGCTACATTGTCCGCCGCGATCTGTGGCGGCAGGGCTACGGCAAGGAATGCGCCGAGGCGTCCATCCGCTATGCGTTCGACAAGCTCGGGGCGGAACGTGTCATCGCGACCATCCGGCCGGGCAACCTCGCCTCGCTGCATGTCGCCGCGTCCTGCAAAATGCAGGTGGTCGGCGAGATCATGAAGCACTACCAGGGCAAGGCGATGCCGCACCTTGTCTGCGCGATCGACAAGCCGAAGCCGGAAGAGAAAAAATCCCAAAAGAAAAAATCCGCTTCCGCCGACAAGGCATAAACAAAAAAACCGCCTTTCGGCGGTTTTTTTCGTCTCTGCGC
>USLE01000332.1 GCA_900555465.1 uncultured Butyricicoccus sp. | reverse complement strand
GTGTTCGAGCGTTTCCGCGGCGCGTCGGTCCATCTCTGCGCGGCTGAGGCCCCCGCGGATCTCCATCGGCAGGCACAGGTTGCCCGCCACCGTACGCCACGGGAACAGCAAGTCTCGCTGCGGCATATAGCCGCAGTAGCCGCGCCGCCCGTCAATGTGCTCGCCGCCGACCAGGATCTCACCGCTTTTTCGCGGCAGAAGCTGGTTTACCAGACGGAAAATCGTGGATTTGCCGCAGCCGGACGGCCCGATCACCGACACGAACTCACCCTTGTCGATGTGGAAGGACAGCCCGTCGATGATGTTGAAATCCTCGCTGTCGTACTGGAACACGACATTCTGGAACTCGAGCATGCTCACATCGCCTCGTTCCACGCCATGTCCCAGAACATGCCCTCATAGCGCGAGCAGTCGACGAAGATATCGGTCAGATGCCGGAACTGCTGCTCGGAATAACCCGCAGTGAGGCGCTCCATCAGATCGGTCAGGCACACGTTTTCCTCGGCATAGCCCGCGCTGGCATAGCTCTGGACCCACTCGCCATAAAACTCATGTTTTTCTGCATCCGGATAGTTGGCGACGATCCATTTTGCGATATACTCATAGCTGAGCGCGCAGGACAGCACGGCCGCCATGATCTCCGCCGGACCTTCCTCAGCCGCGACCGCACGCATATATGCGGTGTAGGACTGGTTGGACAGCGAAGGCTTCACGGTCTCGGCCTGTTCCTCGGTGATGCCGAGGCGCTTCATATAGCCGCGGTGGACGTTCATCTCGCCGCCGAGGATGCTTTCTACATATCCGGCGAACGTGCGCATCACCTCAGGTTCGCGCGACTTGACCACGCCCTGCGCAAATACCTTGGCGTAGTCGAACAGATACAGGTAATCCTGCAATAGATAGAAACGGAATTTGTCTACAGCAAGGCTGCCGTCCGCAATGCCCTGCACAAAGGGATGGGTCAGATAGCCCTCCCAGATCGTGCGGGACGCGGCGAGCAGTCGCTCGGTCGTTTGATTGTTTTTCAAGGTGGTACCCCCAATGAAATCGGTTTGACTGACGGCCTGCGGCCGGCAGCACTTGTTGGTTGTTGCTTTTAAAGAAGTTGGATGCGCAGCCCCTCAGCCAGTTGTTCCGCTGAGAGCAGGCTGACCGCATCGATCAGGCGCGTACGGAAGGAAGCGGTGCCCTCCATCTCTTCACGCACACGCCGCTCGGCCAATGTTCCGCATACTTTCATCACCCCCGACGCCGCTGCCGCGGCTTCAAATAATGTATTTGGATTCGCCCCGCAGTAGACTGCTGTCAGCGAGGTCAGCATGCACCCTGCGCCGGTTATCCGGCCCATCAGCGCGCTGCCGCCGCGCAGCACTGCGGTTCGAGTTCCATCGGTTATCAGGTCGATCGCCCCGCTGAGCAGGACGACCGCATTTGTTTTGCGGCTGAACGCCGCAAGCCATGCGGCGGATTCCGCAAGGTTGTCTTCGGTCACGCGGTCGAGCGCGTTCGCTTCCACGCCGGAGGTATGCTCCTCCCCTGCGGCCAGCGCGCGGATCTCGGAGGCGTTGCCCCGGATGACCGAAACCAGCCCGTCCGCCAGCAGGCGGCTGCACATTTCGCCGCGCAAGTGGCTCGCACCCGCGGCTACCGGGTCGAGCACGACCGGATGACTCAGACGTTTTGCTTCGCGCGCCGCCAGCAGCATGGCCTCCTGCGCCCGCAGTGCACCCATATTGAGCACGAGCGCGTCGCTGTGCGCGGTGATTTCCGCGGCTTCGCGCTCATCCTGCGCCATGATGGCTGTGCCGCCCGCAGCAAGGATGATATTCGCGCAGTCGTTGATGGTCACGTTGTTGGTGATCGAGTGCACCATCGGACGCACCTCTGCGGTGTGCTGCAATATTTGTCCCAGCTTGTCCGTCACCGCAGCGCGCCCTCCAGCTGGCTGAATACCTGCGTGCGTTTGAGCGCCGCGAGCACGATCACCGAGATCGCCGCGCCGACTGCGGTCGAAACCAGAAAGGACGGCACAAAGGTGAACAGCGCCGCAGCAGAGTTGTTCATCAGCACCGCTGCGATCGGATAGGACGCCATGCCGCCCAGAATGCCCGTGCCGAAGACCTCGCCCACATAGGCGACCGGCAGCTTGGGCCACAGCTTATACAGCAGGCCGCAGAGCAGCGCGCCGATCATCGAGCCGGGGAACGCCAGCAGGCTGCCCAGCCCCAGCAGGTTGCGGATGAGCGCCGCGGCAAAGCCCATGCCGCAGGCGTACCACGGCCCCAGCATCACACCGGCAAGCACATTGACCATGTGCTGCACGGGCGAGCACTTGGAACCCAGCACCGGGATGGAAAACAGGCTGCCCACAACTGCGACCGCAACCAGCAAACCCGCCAGTGTCAGCTTACGAATGGATGATTTTTTCATATTCTCTTTCACT
>USLE01000331.1 GCA_900555465.1 uncultured Butyricicoccus sp. | reverse complement strand
GCCTGCACCCGGGGTGCCGACTACGTTGGCGTTCTCGAGCAGGTAGTCGAAGAACTCCCACGAGCCCATGCCGTTCGGGCACTTGAGCCACAGATACGGGCTGGACTTGCCGCCCGTGTACCAGATGCCGAGCGAATCGAGCGTCTCCGCGAGTACCTTGGCGTTCTGCTTGTAGTAGCCGAGGGTCTCCTTGATCTGCTTCATGCCTTCCTCGGTGAAGCAGGCCGCCGCGCCCTTCTGCACGATATAGGGCACGCCGTTGAACTTGGTGGTCTGGCGGCGCAGCCACATCTTGTTGAGCTTGCCTTCCATCAGCGCCTGCGGGACAACCGTCCAGCCGCAGCGCGTGCCGGTGAAGCCCGCCATCTTGGAGAACGAGCAGAACTCGATCGCGCAGGTCTTTGCGCCCTCGATCTCGTAGATCGAGCGGGGGAGGTTCTCGTCCTCGATGAAGCACTCGTAAGCCGCGTCATACAGGATGACCGCGCTGTTTGCGTTCGCGTAGTCCACCCACGCCTTGAGGCCCGCGCGGTCGTACGCCGCGCCGGTCGGGTTGTTGGGCGAGCACAGGTAGATGATATCCGCCTTGACCGAAGCGTCCGGCAGGGGCAGGAAGCCGTTCCCCTCGTTTGCGTCCATGAACAGCACCTTGCGGCCCGCCATGACGTTGGTATCAACGTATACCGGGTAGACCGGGTCGGGGATGAGCACGGTGTTGTCCGCGCCGAAAATGTCGAGGATGTTGCCGAGGTCGCTCTTTGCGCCGTCCGAGATGAAGATCTCGTTGGTGTCGAGGGTGACGCCGTGGGTCTTGTAGTAGCCGACCAGCGCTTCGTGCAGGAAGCCGTAGCCCTGCTCGTCGCCGTAGCCGTGGAAGGTCTCCTGCTTGGCCTGATCCTCGACCGCCGCATGCAGCGCATCGATGACCGCCGGCACGAGCGGACGGGTCACGTCGCCGATGCCCAGACGGATGATATCCGCTTCCGGGTGCGCGGCGGAATATTCATTGACCTTGCGGGCAATGGTGGAGAACAGATAGCTCTGCTCGAGGTTGTCGTAATTCTTATTGATCTGCATGTTCTTTGCTCCTTTTCAGCGATGCCGCGACAAACGCCTTGAACAGCGGATGCGCGCGGTTGGGGCGGGATTTGAACTCGGGGTGGAACTGCACGCCGATGTAGAACGGATGCTCCGGGATCTCGACGGTCTCCACCAGCTCGCCCGTGGGCGAGGTGCCGGTGATCAGCATGCCGCGGCTCTCGATCTGCTCGCGGAAGCTGTTGTTGAACTCGTAGCGGTGGCGGTGGCGCTCAGAGATCATCTCAGAGCCATAGGCTTCGGCCATGATGGTATCCGGACGGATCTTGCACGGATACGCGCCCAGACGCATGGTGCCGCCCTTTTTGGAAACGCCCTGCTGGCTCTCCATCAGGTCGATGACCGGATGGGTGGAATCCGGATCAAACTCGGAGGAGTTTGCATCCTCAAAGCCGAGCACGTTGCGGGCATAGCTCATGACCGCGATCTGCATGCCGAGGCAGATGCCGAAGTAGGGGATGCCCTGCACGCGGGCGTAATTTGCCGCGCAGATCATGCCCTCTACGCCGCGGGGGCCGAAGCCGCCGGGCAGGATGATGCCGTCGACCTCGCCGAGCAGCTTGTCCGCGGTAGAGTCGTTGATCTCTTCGGAATCGACCCAGTCGATATCCACAAAGCAGCCGTTTTCATAGCCGCCGTGCTGCAGCGCCTCTGCAACCGACAGGTATGCGTCGTGCAGCTTGACGTATTTGCCGACCAGCGCAATCTTGACATGGTCGCGGCGCGCGGCGATGCGCTCGAGCATCGCGACCCAGTCGCTCATATCGCCCTTGGGCGCGCCGATGGACAGCTCGCGGCACACGATGTCGGACAGGTGGCTTTCCTCGAGCATCATGGGCGCCTGGTACAGCACGGGCAGGGTGCGGTTCTCGATGACGCAGTCCGGCTGGACCGTGCAGAACATGGAGATCTTGCGCTTGATATCGTCGTCCATCGGCTGATCGACGCGGGCGACGATGATGTCCGGGGAAATACCCAGACCGCGCAGCTCCTTGACCGAGTGCTGGGTGGGCTTGCTCTTGGGCTCGTTCGAGCCGGAGATGTACGGAACCAGGGTCACGTGGATGAACAGGCAGTTGCGGCGGCCGACCTCGGTCGCCACCTGACGGATGGCTTCGAGGAAGGGCTGGGACTCGATATCGCCCGTGGTGCCGCCGATCTCGGTGATGACCACGTCCGCCGAGGTCTTTTTGCCGACCGAGTAGATGAAGGACTTGATCTCGTTGGTGATATGCGGGATGACCTGCACGGTCTCGCCCAGGTATTCGCCCGCGCGCTCCTTGTTGAGCACGTTCCAGTATACCTTGCCGGTGGTCAGGTTGGAAAACTTATTCAGGTCCTCGTCGATAAACCGC
>USLE01000330.1 GCA_900555465.1 uncultured Butyricicoccus sp. | reverse complement strand
GCTCGTAGGCGAGCAGGATCGAGGTCAGCGGCGAATTGGTCACGCCGCAGAACACCGCGGTCATGCCGAGGCCCGCCGCAAACGAGGGCGCGAGTCCGAAAAAACCGCCGTAGGCTGCGCCGAACGTCGCGCCGATGAACAGCACGGGCACGATCTCGCCGCCCTTATAGCCCACGCCGATCGTGACCGCGGTCAGCACCAGCTTGATGAAGAACGCCGCGTACTCCGCCTCGCCTGCGACCGCGCGCTCGATCACCGCCATGCCCGCGCCGTTATAGTCGCGCGTGCCGAGCAGCAGTGAGATAATCACGACTGCCGCGCCGCCCGCCGCCATGCAGGCGTACTGGTTCGGTATGTAGTGCTTGAACAGATGGCCGATGCGGTGGAACACGATGCACACCACCGCGCTCAGCACCGCGCACACCACGCCGAACAGCACGAGCTTTGCAAGCAGCAGCGCGTCCACGGCCTGCGGGATGCCGGTGATGGCGAACGCCGTGGTCTCCCCGCCCAGCCGGAGCGCCAGCTGGTGCGCGATCACGGACGCCAGCACGCAGGGGAACAGCGCCGCGTAGTACATCACGCCCACGCTGATGACCTCCATCGCGAACACGCTTGCCGCGAGCGGCGTGCCGAACAGGGCCGCAAAGCCCGCCGCCATGCCGCACATGGTGATCGTGCGCGAGTCGCGGTCGTCCAGCCGCATCCAGTGGCCGATGTTGCCCGAGATCGCGCCGCCAAGCTGCAGCGCCGCGCCCTCACGGCCGGCCGAGCCGCCGCACAGGTGCGTGAGCACCGAGGTGATAAAAATGCTCGGCGCGAGCCGCAGCCGCACCGGATGGTTCTCGCGCACCGAGGTCAGGATGAAGTTGGTGCCGCGCTCAAGCGGCATATCCGCTTTTTTGTACCAGAACGCGATGAACACGCCCACAAGCGGCAGCAGGTACAGCAGCCAGTCCTGCGTCTCGCGCATCTCGCCCGCCCATTCGAGCGCATGGTGGAACACCGCGCCCACCGCGCCGACCACCACGCCGATAATCACCGCAAACGCGCACCAGCGGACAAAGATCAGCGCGTTTTTGGCCTGTTTCTTCCAATAACCCACGTCCATCTCTTACACTTCCCCATTTCCATTCCATGCGGTTCCAAACCCGCTTATTCTGTGTAAGTCTGAATCAGGCTGCCCGCCCACGCGAGCAGCCGCTGGCTCTGTTCGGCAAAGCTGCCGGCCGCGTTCTCCATCCCCGCGGCGAGGATCGCGCACGCCTCCCCATCCAACAGGGGCAGCAGCTCGCTTTTTCTGCGGATGAATTCCCCCGTGCGGCAGAAATAGTCCGCGCGCAGGGTGAAAAACGCCGATTTGTACAGTTCCCGCAGCATTGCAGGGTCTTTTTCGTGCAGGCGGTTGTGCGCGCAGGCGTGGTAGATCCCGCAGGCCCCGATGCGCACCGCGCGGCGCGCGTCCGCCATGTGAAAGCGGGTCTTGAGCTCTTCCAGATCGCCGTACCACGGGACAGTATCATAGTAAAACCCGAACAGCTCGGACGGCTCCCACGCGAGCAGCTCGCGCCTGCCCGAGACAAAGCCGCACACCCTGTCCCGCTCGGGCAGGCTGTCCAGCACGGCCTCGTAGCGCGGCCAGTCCGCCTCCCGCCATTCGTCCAGAATGACGACCACGTCGATGTCGCTGTCCGCAGCTGCTTCCCCGCGGGCGCGGCTGCCCTGCAGCCCGATGCAGGATACGCGCGCCCCCAATGCCTGCCGCACCGCAGCGGCAAACGCATCCATCCACGCTTTGATCTCTATATCCGCCTCCCCTTCCGATAAGAATTGCCCCGCAGGGTTTCTACGGGGCAATGGATTTGCTTACTTGCTGGTGGACGAGGTCTCCTTGAGCACAACGTCGTGCGCGCCGCCCTCGACGATCGAGGTCGCGGATACCAGCGTGATCTTGGCCTTTTTCTGGAACTCCGGAATGGAGAGCGAGCCGCAGTTGCACATGGTCGAGCGCACCTTGCTCAGCGTCAGGCCGAGGTTGTCCTTGAGCGAACCGGCGTACGGAACATAGGAGTCGACGCCTTCCTCGAACGAGAGCTTCTGCTCGCCGCCCATGTCGTAGCGCTGCCAGTTGCGGGCGCGCGCAGAGCCTTCGCCCCAGTATTCCTTCATATAAGAGCCGTTGATGTTGACCTTGTTGGTCGGGGACTCGTCAAAGCGCGAGAAGTAGCGGCCGAGCATGAGGAAGTCCGCGCCCATCGCGAGCGCGAGCGTGCAGTGGTAGTCATGCACGATGCCGCCGTCCGAGCAGATCGGGACGTAAACGCCGGTCTCGAGGAAATACTCGTCGCGCGCCGCGGCGACCTCGATCAGCGCGGTCGCCTGGCCGCGGCCAATGCCCTTCTGCTCGCGGGTGATGCAGATCGAGCCGCCGCCGATGCCGACCTTGACAAAGTC
>USLE01000329.1 GCA_900555465.1 uncultured Butyricicoccus sp. | reverse complement strand
GTTTCAACCGGTTTGCCCTCTTTGTCGAGCAGCGGGGTAAGGCCCGCGGCGTTGCCGTTCCTGTGGAACAAGTACTGCACGCCGGTCTCTTTATCGACCCAGATCTCCATCACGTCGATCGCACCCTGGCTGTAAATTTTCTCAAAGCGGTCCATGATTCTTACCTCCGGATCACATTGCCTTCCTGCTTATTCCTGATTGCCCATCAGCGTGACCATGACGGCCTTCTGGGCGTGCAGGCGGTTTTCCGCTTCCTCGAAGATCTCGTCCGCGTGCGCCTCAAACACCTTGGTCGTGATCTCCTGCTCGCGGTAAGCGGGCAGGCAGTGCTGCACCATGCAGCCCGGCTTGGCGGCGGCGAGCAGCTCGTCGTTGACCTGATAGCCCTTGAACGCCTTCATGCGCACTTCCTTCTCGGCCTCCATGCCCATAGACGCCCAGGTGTCCGTGATGACCACGTCCGCGTTCTCCGCGGCCCTCATCGGGTCGTCGGTGAGGAAGAAGTCCGGGTTGCCCTCTGCAAAGGCGAGCACGTCCGCGTGCGGGCGGTAGCCCTCGGGGGTCGCGACCGAGACCTTCATGCCGGTCTTGAGGCCGCCGACGATCAGCGAGTTTGCCATGTTGTTGCCGTCGCCGATGTAGCACATCTTGAGGCCCTCGAGCACCGCGAACTTCTCGCGGATGGTCATCAGGTCGGCCAGCACCTGGCAGGGATGGCAGAAATCGGTCAGGCCGTTGATGACCGGGATCGTGCCGTAGTCTGCGAGGTCCTCAACCTCTTTCTGCGCATAGGTGCGGATCATGATGCCGTCCAGATAGCGGGACAGCACGCGCGCCGTGTCCTGCACCGGCTCGCCGCGGCCGATCTGCAAATCGCGGTTGGACAGGAACAGCGCCTGGCCGCCCAGCTGGTACATGCCGGTCTCGAAGGAAACGCGGGTGCGGGTCGAGGATTTCTGGAAGATCATGCCGAGGCTCTTGCCCTCCAGATGGCGGTGCGAGATATTGTGCTTCTTTTCATATTTGAGCTGGTCGGCAAGGTCGAGCAGGCCGATGATCTCCTCGGTCGAGCAGTCGAGCAGCTTGAGTAAATGCTTCATTTAAAACACCTCTTTCATAATGGTCAGCGCTTCGTCCATTTCTTCCCTGGAAATGGTCAGCGGCGGCAGCAGACGGACAGCATTTTTGCCCGCCGTCAGCGCGAGCACGCCTTTTTCGATCAGCTTATTCGCGTAGGCGGCATGCTTGCCGTCCTCCACGATGATGCCCAGCATAAGCCCCATGCCGCGCACACCGAGGATGTTCGGCGAGCCGATGGACAGGATGCCGTTTTTCAGGTATTCGCCCTTTTCCTTCACCTGCGCGAGGAACTGTCCGTCCCCTACGGTATCGAGCACCGCGTTCGCGGCCGCGCACACGAGCGGCGTACCGCCGAAGGTGGTCGCATGCGTGCCGGGGGTGAGTACGTTCGAGCAGCTTTCCGCCGCCAGCACCGCGCCGATCGGCACGCCGCCGCCCAGCCCCTTGGCCATCGTGACGACGTCCGGGCGGATGCCGTACTGCTGGAAGCAGAACAGGCTGCCCGTGCGGCCGATGCCGGTCTGCACCTCGTCGATGATGAGCAGGATATCTCTTTCGCGGCAGAACGCCTCGACCTGGTGTACGAATTCCTTGTCGAGCGGCAGCACGCCGCCCTCACCCTGCACAAGCTCCATCATGACCGCGCAGGTCATCTCGTCCGCCTTACGGCGAACGGAATCGAAATCGTTCGCGGCCGCGTAGTCAAATCCCTCGGTAAACGGGAAAAAGTAGTTGTGGAAACGGTCCTGCCCGGTCGCCTTGAGCGTGGTCACCGTGCGCCCGTGGAAGGAGTTGACAAGCGTGACGATCTTGTAGCGCCCTTCGCCGTATTTGTCAAAGGAGTATTTGCGCGCGAGCTTGATCGCGCCCTCGTTTGCCTCCGCGCCCGAGTTTGCAAAAAACACCTTGCCGTTTAAGTGGGTCTTTTCAACCAGTTTTTTCGCCACCTGCACCATCGGCTCGGTCGTGAACAGATTGGAAACGTGGGTCAGCTTGTGCGCCTGATTGGTGATCGCGTCCACGATCGCAGGGTTGTTGTACCCCATGCAGTTGACGCCGATGCCGGAGGCAAGGTCGATGTATTTTTTGCCCTCTATGTCCCAGAGCGTTGCGCCCTCGCCGTGGTCGAGCGCGATCGGGAACCGGCCGTAGGTATTCATCACATATTTGTTTTCCTCGGCCTTGAGCTCTTGATAGGTCATTTTCTTCTCTTCTTTCTTACTGGAACATGGTGCCGACGCCGACCTTGGAGAGCAGCTCGATCAGAATCGAGTGCTTGACGCGGCCATCCTGAATGTTGGCCTGATCCACGCCCTTGCGCACCGCTTCGACGCAGCAGTCCACCTTGGGGATCATGCCGCCCTTGATCACGCCGT